>JBARVK010000708.1:0-3906 GCA_049646225.1 Nodosilinea sp. | reverse complement strand
CTTTGAGGCTGAGCAGCCCTCCGATACCGATATGGGTACAGCTGAACCCGTAGATATCAAGGTACAGGGTGTGTTCTACGCCCGCCTCGAAGAAGTCTAAGCGCAGCGTTGATTTAACCCTAAACGTTTTAATTCAGGAAGGAGCTAGGCTCCTTCCTTTTTTTTTACTGCGCCAAATTGATTAGCCTGAGTTCGGGATAAGGAAATTCTCTGCAAAAGTAGGCCTGCCGTCCCCTCCTGGGAGGGGTAGGGGTGGGTCAGTCGGGGCTAGCGGCGGAACATCACCGTATGCAGCTGATTGCTTGCTGTAGCCGTTTTGACCCACCCCGCCCTTCGGGCACCCCTCCAAAGGAGGGGACGGCGCTATCCCGAACTGAGGTTGATTAGGCTAGGGTAGGTGCCATTGGCCTCAGGGTGTCGACATCGGGCCTGTAGTACGTCCAGAGCCAAGGCTAGCCGCCCCGCTCGACACCCCCAGGAACTGCATGGAGAATGTTTTCAGCAACGGCCCAGGCATAAGCACGTAAACCTGATCGAGATCACAGGCTGACCATACCAACATCACCTCTATTCGGGGGGGGTATCACGACGGACATTGGCCCTTTGCGGGATATTACTTAGGTCGCTCAAAAAACCCCGTCATGGCCACTGTCCCCACCCTGCCCTCCACCTGGATCCATCACTTTTCTCCCACCGTTTGCCGCCTAGCGACCGCTGCCGCCGCCGTGATCGGACTTTCAGCCATGGCCAGTAGCGCAGCGGGCAGCACCCCAAAATTACCCAATGGCATCTACCTCTACGGCGAGTCGCAGGTTGCCAATACCGTGGGGGCGGTTTACATGGTGTTTGAAGCCAGGGCAAACCGCCTCAGCGGAGCAATCTATCAGCCGTCGTCGTCCTTCGACTGCGTACGCGGCACCGTGGCCAATGGCGCACTCGATTTAGTGATCACCGACGCCTATGACCAGAGCGAGTCAACCTACTCGGTTGCCCTGGTGGGAGAGACCGCCGTGGCCAGCACCAGCGGTGGCGGCGTCCCCGTAGGGCTGGAGGGCATGTATGCGATCGCCACTCTCTCGGAGCTAGACCAGCAGCTGTTGGCCACCTGCAATCCTCGCTAAACTGACCAGACAATCAAAACACAATCAAAACACAACGGGCGGCGAGGATATCCTCGCCGCCCGGTGTCTCGTTGTCTAACCCTTTAAAGGCAAGACTTAGTAGCGGTAGCCGCTGCTGGTGGCACCAGGCTTGTGCACGATGAAGCTAGCAATCTGGCACTGCTTGACATTGTCAAAGCCCACTACGCGAATGTAGCAGTTGGAGTACTCAGAGCGGCAGGCCTGCACTTCGCTCAGCACTTCTTGGGTAGACGTGGCGTTGAACAGGGGCAGCTTCCACATGGTCCAGTAGTACTCCTCGGGGTTCGAGGCTTCGTTAAACTCAATGGCGGGGAAATAGCCCTGCTTGAGAATGTAGGCAATTTGCCGCTCGATCTGAGCATCGCTCAGCGGGGGCAAGTAGGACATCGTTTCAAAACGACGCTCTTTGGGCAGAGTTTTCATAGGTCCTCGTTGGGTTAACTAAGGTGCGATCGGCTAAAGCCGTGAACGAAATAAATGAACAGACTGAACTAAATAGACAACCTACTCGGCGGCATTCTCAGCATCAGCGATGGATTCTTCGGACCCATCAGCCTCCTCAGAGAAACTAGGCTCTAGGGTGTGTTCGGCATCTTCGAGCTGAGTAATGCGCTCTAAATGCTGGCGGCGGTGTTCCATATTGGCCTGCTGGATACTGGTAACTACCATTTCGGGCAAAAATTCGCAGATACCTTCTGCAATATGCTGCCGCACGGTCATCACACGAATCGCCAGGTCTGCGCTTTCAGCGAGCAGAGCACTCAGGTAAGCTTCGCCATCCTGAAGCGCTTCTTTAGTTGAGAACGCATTGAGCCAATAGGCGCGGGCAGGGTTGGTTTCCTTGAGCTGGTTCAGCACCGTTTTCACGGCTTGAAAGGTCAAGTAGCTAGTGAGCACCTTAGCGGTGTCTTTAGCCGTTTGCTTAAGGTCCATCGGTGTCTCTCGAACGATTGACGTAGACCCCGCCAGGGGGCAGTTGGTAGCCCTGATCTAAGCCCGAACGCTAGGAAGATTCGGTAACTTGTACAGCATTCTCAAGAATTTTGAGAACCTGCGGATCGATGGACTAACCAACGTGCCCTCAGCCGCCCCAACGCAGGTACCTAAGTACCCACTAGTCAGATTAGATGGTGTCTACGGTGTCGAACTCGAACTTGATTTCCTTCCACAGTTCGCAGGCGGCAGCCAGTTCGGGAGACCACTTGCAGGCTTCGCGGATGATGTCGCCACCTTCGCGGGACAGGTCGCGGCCTTCGTTACGGGCCTGAACGCAGGCTTCAAGAGCCACGCGGTTAGCGGTTGCGCCCGGTGCGTTACCCCAGGGGTGACCCAGAGTACCACCACCAAACTGCAGCACGGAGTCGTCGCCGAAGATTTCGACCAGCGCGGGCATGTGCCACACGTGGATACCACCGGAGGCTACGGCCATAACGCCGCCCATGGAGGCCCAGTCCTGGGTGAAGTAGATACCGCGAGACTTGTCTTGCTCGATGTAGTTTTCGCGCAGCAGGTCAACGAAGCCCAGGGTGCCAGCGCGATCGCCCTCTAGTTTGCCCACAACGGTACCGGTGTGGATGTGGTCACCACCGGACATACGCAGACACTTGGCCAGCACGCGGAAGTGAATACCGTGGTTCTTCTGACGGTCGATCACCGCGTGCATGGCGCGGTGAATGTGCAGCAGCACGCCGTTGTCACGGCACCAGTGCGCCAGCGAGGTATTGGCGGTAAAGCCACCGGTCAAAAAGTCGTGCATGATGATGGGCATGCCGAGTTCTTTGGCGTACTCAGCCCGCTTGATCATCTCTTCGCAGGTGGCGGCGGTCACGTTCAGGTAGTGGCCCTTGATCTCGCCGGTTTCAGCCTGGGATTTGTGAATGGCGTCGGCTACAAACAGGAAGCGATCGCGCCAGCGCTGGAAGGGCTGGGAGTTGATGTTCTCGTCATCTTTGGTGAAGTCGAGACCACCGCGCAGGCACTCGTATACAGCGCGGCCATAGTTCTTCGCCGACAGACCCAGCTTGGGCTTGATGGTGCAGCCCAGCAGGGGACGACCGTACTTGTTGAGGCGATCGCGCTCAACCTGAATACCGTGGGGAGGCCCCTGGAAGGTCTTCAGGTAAGCAACGGGAATCCGCAGGTCTTCGAGACGCAGGGCGCGCAGGGCCTTGAAACCAAACACGTTACCCACCAGGGAGGTCAGCAGGTTGGTGACCGAGCCTTCCTCGAACAGGTCGAGGGGGTAGGCCACGTAGCAGATGTACTGGTTGTCTTCGCCGGGCACAGGCTCGATGTCGTAGCAGCGACCCTTGTAGCGATCCATGTCGGTGAGCAGGTCGGTCCACACGGTAGTCCAGGTACCGGTAGACGACTCTGCGGCCACAGCAGCGGCGCACTCTTCAGGAGGCACGCCGGGCTGGGGGGTCATCCGGAACGCCGCCAGAATATCCGTATCTTTAGGTGTGTAGTCCGGAGTGTAATAGGTCAGTTTGTAGTCCTTAACCCCGGCGCTGTATCCAGCTTTTGATTGAGTCGTTGTCTGAGAGTAAGACATATCTCCCTTTCCTGTGAATCTAAGAAATCCCTCAAGCGAACCCCTGTAGCCCAGCCGCACACAAACCAGCTTCCCTAAATTAAGGAAGCCTAAGGTTCAGCCTAAGCCCCGGTCAGTCCACGCCAATTTGAGACGAAAGGAAAACCAAAGCCACTCTTAAAGCAGCCCTAAAATGACCGCTTTACCAGAGCTTTAGGTATCCTTCATTAC
>JBARVK010000707.1:0-3017 GCA_049646225.1 Nodosilinea sp. | reverse complement strand
GGTTTCCCCATTACCCCGTCTACCCCTTCACCGACCCCGACGTCAGCCCCTGCACAATGCGACGCTGAAAGAACAGCACCAGCAGCACCAGGGGCAGGGTGCCAACCACCGTAGCCGCAGCCAGGGGGCCGTAGGGCACCTCGAATAGGGTAGTGCCACCCAGCTGGGCAGCGGCGACGGGGATGGTTTTCATCTCTTCGCGGGTCATGAAGGTGAGGGCAAACAAATACTCATTCCAGGCGAAGATAAAGGCCAAAATGCCCGTGGTGACCAGGGCAGGCAGAGTCATCGGCAGCACGATGCGACCGAGCATTTGCAGGGTGTTGTAGCCGTCCACCCGGGCGGAATCTTCTAAGTCTTTGGGCAACTGCTGAAAGAAACTGCGCATAACTAAAATCGTCAGGGGCAGGTTGATGGCGGTGTAGGGAATGATCAGCGCCAGGTAGTTGTTGGCCAGCCCAAAAACGCGCACCACTTCGAGCAGGCCCAAGAACAGCAGAATATAGGGAAACAGGGTAACTACAAGCACCAGGGCCAAAATAATTTGCTCTCCGGGAATGCGCAGCCGGGCCAGGGCATAGGCCGCAGGCGATCCCAGCGCCAGACACAGCAGCGTCGACACGATCGAGACCAGGGCGCTGTTGAGCATGTAGACGTGGAACTGGTTGCGGCGAAATAGATTGATGTAGTGGTCGAAGGTGAGCTGGTTGAGGCCAGGAAAATACACCACCGAGTCAGCGGTGATAGCGGCATTGGTCTTAAACGATGTCAGCACCTGCCACAGCACCGGAGCCAGGCTGAAGATAACCGTGAATGCGATCGCTACCCAGAGAAACACCCGCATCCAGGGAACGCCGCGATCGCTGGTCTGGGGCGGAGAGCTAGGCGGAGAGCTGGTCTGAGGAACAGTAGTCATGGGTAAGGGGAATTGGGATTTTAGATTGGAAATTTTAGATTTCGGATTGGGGCCTTGGAGTTAAGCAGTTTTTGCTCCAAGATTGCAAATCCAAAATTAATCAGATCACTCGGTTTTAGCTCGCAGGCGAGAAATATACAGCGCAGCCAGTGCCACGACCGCCACCAGCACCAAAAAGGTCACCGTCACCAGCGCCGCCCCGTAGCCAAAGTCTAGGTAGCGCATCACAGCGGCATAGATATAGATCGACACCATTTCGGTAGCCCCGCCCGGGCCACCGCCGGTCATTACCTGAATCAGGTCAAAAATGCCGAAGGACTGGGCAAAGCGAAACAGCATGGCAATCACAATCTGCGGCGCAATCAGCGGCAGCGTAATCTGCCGAAAGCTCTGCCAGGGGCTAGCCCCATCTAGGGCGTGGGCCTCGTACAGGTCTTGGGAAATCGACTGCAGCCCCGCCAGCAGCAAAATGGCCACAAACGAGGTCGTCTTCCACACATCGGCCCCAATCACCGCCACCATGGCCCACAGGGATTCGCCCAGCCAGTTGACCGGGCTGGCGATTAGCTGCAAGCGCATGAGCAGGTCGTTCCAAACGCCAAACTCGGTATTAAAAACCCAGCGCCAGGCCAAAGCAATCAGGGCGGTGGGCAAGGCCCAGGGCAGAATGGCAATCGTCCGCACCCAGCCCCGTCCTCGAAAGGCTTGGTCGAGACAAAGTGCAATAATCAGGCCCAAAATTAGCTCAAAAATCAGGGTAAATACGGTGAAAACAGCCGTATTTCGCATACTTTGCCAGAATCGTCCATCCTGCGCCATCTGCACGTAATTGTCTAAGCCGCTGAAGACGGGCTCTAGATTGGTGCTGAGGTTCTCGGTAAAAAAGCTCAGCCAGAAGGCACGCAAGATTGGGAAAGCGTAAACCAGCAGCAGCAGCAGAGCTGCCGGTAGCAGCAGCAGCAAGCCTGTGCGCTGTTGTCGCTCTCGAATGTAATCCCTGGTCATGATTCTATTCCTCTATCTACGCCCAACACCCGACGGCTTTCGCCTGCCGCAGCCGTCATGGCGTCGGCTGCGGTCATTTGATCGGTAATGGCGGCGCTGAGGTAGCGCTGTAGAATGTCTGAGAGCTGGGCGTACTGCCCCACTGGGGGGCGCGGAACAGCCGTTTCGGCCACTTCGAGCAGTTGTTCATAATGTGGGAACACAGCCAGCACCTCCGGATCGGTGAATAGGGCGCGGCGGCTGGGCACGTAGGCAAATTCGGTGATGAAATCCTTCATGGGGCCGGGGCTGGTGAAAAATTCCACCACGCGCCAGGCTTCCTCAGGGTGAGGGGTTGTAGCAGAAATCCCAAAGCCCCATCCCCCCAAGCAGGCGGCGGGTTGCTCGTCAGCGGTATGCACCATGGGTTTGAGGGCGATATCGCCAGCTACGGGAGAACCATCGCCATTGGCCTCGGCCCAGGCATAGGGCCAGTTACGCATGAAAACTGCATTGCCATTCTCAAACTGACGCAGGGCGTCTTCTTCAATGTAGTTCGTTACGCCAGGGGGAGAAATACCCTGATCAATGACGCCCTTCATGAATTCAGCCGCCTGAATCGCAGCGGGCTGATCGAGACCGACCTCCAGGGTGTCTGGATCAATCCAAAAGCCGCCGTAGCCCGCCACTAGCTCAACAAAGTTAGTGACCAGACCCTCGTATTGCAACCCCTGCCACACGTAGCCCCAGTCCACATCGGTCTGGGCTTGGAGAGTTTCTGAAGCGGTAATCAGCTCACTAAAGGTTTCGGGTGGCTCTAGCCCCGCTTGCTCGAGCAGGTCAGTCCGGTAGTAGAGCATGCCCATGTCGGAGCGAAAGGGCATGCGATACAAGCCATCTTGGTAGACCCCAGCGGCCACATCGGCATCTAAAAAATCGGCCAGTTCAGATTCAGTGACGCGATCGGATAAATCGGCCAGCCAGCCAGCAGCGGCAAATTTAGGAATCCAGACAACATCAGAAAATAGAATGTCGTAGGGCGAGTCCCCCAGTAAAAAAGAGGTGGTGTAGAGGTTTTCCACTGCATCAGCCGCGTTAGGGCCACGCACCATCTCAA
>JBARVK010000706.1:0-3005 GCA_049646225.1 Nodosilinea sp. | reverse complement strand
AGACCAGCCTGTGGGGGCTAGGTGTAGTCTTAAGGCGCTGGGCTAACCGGCGCTTTTTTGTTAGTGTTTTGGCGGCTTTGAACCGTGCCCTGCCTATTCTTATCAAACCCATGACGTACTGTTTAGGTATTTTGGTGCAGGAGGGATTGGTGCTGGCCGCCGACTCGCGCACCAACGCCGGAGTCGACTATATTTCCTCGTATCGCAAGCTGTTTGAGTTCTCAAAACCCGGCGATCGGGTGATTTTGCTCTGTACCTCGGGCAATTTGTCGATTACCCAGGCGGTGGTGCACCAGCTAACTCAAGATATCAAGCGCGATCGCGAACCCAACTTGCACAGCCTGCCGACGCTTTATGATATCGCCCGTTACCTGGGGGAGCAAATTCGGGCCATCCAAGAAACCGACCGCCCCTGGCTACAAAAAGACAAGATTGACTTTCAGTGCAGCTTTTTGCTGGGGGGCCAGGTGCAGGGAGACGCCCCAGAGCTCTTTTTGGTCTACAGCCAGGGCAACTGTATTCAGGCCACCCCTGAAACCCCGTTTTTGCAAATTGGTGAAACCAAATACGGTAAGCCCATTTTAGACAGAACCCTGGGGTTTAAAGCCCCCCTCGATGCGGTGGCCAAATGCGCGCTGCTCTCGATTGATTCGACAATGCGATCCAACCTGTCGGTGGGGCCACCCATTCACATGGTGATGTATCAGACGAACCGCTTTGAGATTCGCCACCGAGCCATGTTTCAGGCAGGTGACCCGTACTTGATCAAAATGCGCCAGCACTGGGAGGTGGCCCTGCGAGAGGCCTCGCTAGCTATGCCCGATATCTCCTGGAACCAGGATGGTACTTCTTCACCCCTGGGCATTTCTGATTTGGGAAATGCTTAGCAACCGGCGGGCTGGTTGCAGGGTCAGGGCAATGGGTTGGCCAGCAGCTCCAGCGGTGTCATTTGCTGGAGCTGAAACCTCAGCTGGGCGGGGCGATCGGCCTGGAGGGCGATCGCCGCTAAATAATCGGCCTCCGGTTGCCACTGGTACAGCACCTGATGGCTCCCCGTTGGGTGGATGATGGTGGCCGCAGAGATTTTTGCTGGAAGGGCCTCAGGCTTTAACCCTAGCTCTAGTCCCTGCATCGAGTCGGCGATACCCAACCCCTGGGCCTTGAGCCAGGCTTCTTTGCCGGTCCAGTAGGCCAAAAAACGGTAGTCGGCCTGGGGTGGTGGCAGAGCCAGCACAGTTTGGGCTTCCGCTGGCGTGAGGCAGCGGCGGCACAACCCCGACAGACAGTGAACGGACCGCATCACCTCGATATCGACACCAACTGTCGTCACCATTGGGGCCGAGCTCACCCCAATAAGCAGCCGGGCACCGCTGTGGGAAAGGTTGAAAACCGGAGTCACACCAGGGCGATTGGGCCCTAGGGATGGCTTACCGTAGGGGCCATAGGCAAAGGTTAGGGCGTTGGGTGCTTGCCCAGTGTAGCGACTGAGCAGGTGGCGTAAGCAGCCCCGACTCAAGATATATTGACGCCAAACGGCGGGCCGGTGAAGGCGTTGTAAACGGGCCAACTCGTCCGGCGATAGGGCGCTTTGTAGGGCGTCGAGGACATCTATTTCAGCTTCAGCGGTTTTGGTGGTAATGAGATAGAGGTCAACGGCGGCGGACGGTGACGACGAAGGCGGCGCATGACCTAGATCTGTCATTGGAGTAAGGCGATCGCGAGACATTAACCTAGCGCTATTGTGCAGCAAGCTGGGCACCCTTGGCACAGCCCCCTGCTTCCCTACGCTATGCCACTCAAGCTCTTTGCCGCTGCCCCAGGTAACTCGGCCCCTAGTCAACCCTCTGCTTCGCCCAGGCAGACGGTGCAGGTCTGCATTTTGGGGGGCGGGTTTGGCGGGCTGTACTGTGCCCTGGCCCTGGCCCGTCGTCTGGGTAAGGCGTCTTCCGTGCGCATTACACTGGTTGAGCCGCGCGATCGCTTCAACTTTACCCCCCTGCTCTACGAATTGCTGACCCAGGAGCTAGCCCCTTGGGAAATTGCCCCGGCCTACAAAGATTTGCTTCAGCACACCGCCATTGACCTACGTCAAGACTGGGTCGACGCCATCGACTTGAGCCAGCACACTGTCACTCTGCGCCGGGGCGAGCCCATCACCTACGACTACCTGGTAGTAGCCTTGGGTAGCCAGATGCGCCCCCCGGCGATCGCCGGGAGCCAGGCCCATACGCTGCCGTTTACCACCCTGCCCGATGCCGAGCAGCTGGAGCAGCGTCTAGCCGATCTCGAACACCAGGCTGCCGTGCGGGTAGTGGTGGCCGGGGCTGGCCCCAGCGGGGTGGAGTTGGCCTGCAAATTGAGCGATCGCTTGGGTGACCGGGGTCACGTTACGGTGGTTGACCGACGGGGAGAAATCTTGCGATCGTACCCCGCTCGGCTGCGGCGGGCGGCGGCGCGGGCCTTAGCTAGGCGAGGGGTCGCTCTCTACCTCAATGCTGCTATTGAATCGGTGGAGGCCGACGGCCTGATGTTTGGTCATCAGGGCAAAACCCATCGGTGTCAGGCCGACATCATGCTCTGGACTGTTGGTACCGTGCCCCGTCCCTGGCTCGGCAGCGGTGCTCCTGCCCCTACGATGTTTGGCCAGTGTCCGGTACGGCCTACTCTTCAACTGCCTGACCATGACCATGTCTTTGTGCTGGGCGATATGGCTGCCATGCCTGCCCCAGGACGGGAGCGCGCCCCTACCACGGCTCAGGCCGCCTACCAGGCTGGTCCCCTAGTGGCCCACAATCTAGTAGCCCTAATCGCTAACCGTCCGCTCAAACCCTTTGTCTACAATCACCTGGGCGATATGCTTACCCTGGGCCGGGGCGACGCCGTGGTGTGCGGGTTTGGACTCTGTATTACTGGACGGCTGGGAGCCTTTTCGCGCCGCTGGGCCTACTGGCTACGGCTGCCCACCTACGCCCACCGCTGGCGGGTGCTCAGACATCGTCTCGGTG
>JBARVK010000705.1:0-3678 GCA_049646225.1 Nodosilinea sp. | reverse complement strand
ACTGGGGTTGGTTGTGCCACTGGGGCGATGGGTTCACCCCAAGGCGATGGTTCTGTAAATGGCGACGCTGTTGCAGGAGCCGAGGGCGTCGGTTCGAGATCCGCTGCTGACTCTAGCCAGGGGTCGGGCGCAGCCAGGGGTGCAGGCGTAGTGGGCGCTGTATCTAGGGTCGGAGCTGGGTCAAACACCGAGGAAGAGGAGGCATCGCCGTGAACCGAGGTGAATGGGGTTGTCGGTTCAGCAATGTCGCCTTGAGGTGCTGGAGGCTGAAGCCCCACAGGCTGGGGCAAATCGGTCTGGGGGGCCGCTGGGGTCTGCACTGGGCTTGGCCCTGCCCCCCGCAGACCGCGCAGGAGATGGGTCAGGCTGGGGTTAGCAGGCGCTGCTCCCTCAACTGACCAGGGCTGAATTTGCTGCGATCGCGGCATGGATACCGACTGCCCCGATTCATCTGAGGTCAGGGTCGCCAAAAGCTGCCCCTGTACAGCGGTAGGCGGAGGGGGTGGAGACCCAGGAGCCATGTTCAAACACTTTTCTAAGGCGGCTTTGAACTGTAGAGTGTAGCGCTGCTGCCGATGCAGGCGGGCCTTGAGGTCGCGGCAGGTTTCTTCGGCCTGGTTCAGGGCTGTATTTTTCTCGCTGAAGCGCTGCTGAAGGAGCGTGCATTCGCGCTCTAGCTGAGCGCCCCGCTGCTGGCTCACCTCTAACTCGGCCTGCAGGGTTTCATTGTGAATCGTGGTGCGCCGCAGCCCATCGTTGGCAATGTCTAATTCGCTGAGCAACTGGGCGATCTGCTGCTGTACGGGGCCAGGGGTGGCGGCGGCAGGCAGCGCCCCGAGGTGAGGCTGGGCCTGGTTGCGCTCAATTTCGGCCTGGAGAGCCACCTGCGATCGCTCGAGATCGTCTTCTAGCTCAGTCACCCGCAGCAGCAGTGCATCGTTGCACTGGTTAAGGTCTTGAATCAGCTGGACCAGGTTTTCTGGGGCGGGCTCGACCAAATTTACCCCTGCCTCACCATGGCCTGACGCAGCTTTGCCTAGCGCGGCTGCCAATACCGATTCGGTCTGCAACCCTGTAGAGTTGTCGTTGATGTCAGCAATTGGTTCTGACGTCTCGGCCAACGGTAACTGCCCAGGCAATGGAATCGTTTCCCAACTATCCTCTGCTTGAGCCCTTGCCTGTGTTGGCGAGGGGGCGATGACGTCCTCCCCATGGTTTGCCGAACGGCTACCCTGAGGGTCTGGGGCAGCACTCGAAGCCGTAGTGTCAGTCATAGTGGGGCCTGATCCTGGTCGCGTTGTCTCACACTCAACCACTGAAAGGGCTGTTGCCCCCAAGAGTAGCTAATTTTGACAAATTATTCACTTTTTTGTGAACAATTTGGTTACAGTCCGGCTGCTTTGTCCCCTGAGTCCTGATTGATCTATCTCTAAAGCCGTAGACAGCTATTAAAGGGCTATTTATCTGGCCTAATCGGCCATTTGCCTCCGCAGTTCTCGCCTGACTCTTACCCAAAGCTTTGATCATGCCCTTTTGCGAGCCGCCATCCTTTGCTCTAGTGACCCCTAGCTACGGGCCTGACTACGAGCGCTGTAGGCTTTTAGTAGAGAGCGTCGGCCATTACAGCCTGAGGCCTGTGCAGCACTACGTTATCGTGGACCAGCGAGACTATTCACAATTTAAGTCATTGGCCAATGGCAGCACCGAAATTCTCACTGTTGAATCGCTACTGCCGGCCTGGATTCACCGCATTCCCCTGGTGCGCAAAGCCTGGTGGAGTTACAAGACTCCTCCGATTCGCAACTGGGTTTTGCAGCAGCTTGTGAAGCTCTCCTTTGCCGCCAGCGCTGCCGAGCAGATTGTCATTTTTGTTGATTCAGACGTAGCCTTTATTTGTCCCTTCGATCTGACGCAATTTAGCCAGCAGGGCCAAACACGGCTGTTTCGGGTGCCCGAGTTTTATACCCCCGAGTTTGAGCCGCTCTACAGAGCCGCCTACCAACTGCTGGGATTGGCGGGCGATCGCCACGGTGCGGTGCGCCCCAACTACATTGGCAACCTGATCAGCTGGCGACGGAGCAACGTTAAAGCTCTACGAGATCACCTGGAGCAGGTTTGGGATCGCCCTTGGCTAGAAACGCTGGCCAGTGCCAAAACTCTTTCTGAATACATTCTCTATGGAGTGTTTGTAGACCAAGTACTAGGTGAGGCTGCGAATCATATCTACGACTGGTCACCGCTGTGTCACGAGTACTGGCGACCTCTGCCCCTCGACGATCAGCAGCTAGCAGAGTTTTTTGCGGCCATTCAGCCCAGTCATCTTGCGGTCATGGTGTCGTCCAAAGCCGGCATTGATCCCAGCCGCTATCAGCCGTACCTGTTTTCCCCGCTCCGGTTCACTGCGCTCTAGCCCTCGACTTTGACCCCATCTGCTCCTAGCAAGGCATGACTAAGTCCCAAATCGGCTGAAAGTTTCCGGGAACCCGCCCCTCGCCTTTGAGAGACATAGATGTCGATAAAAACATGACCGCTGACTACCGCGATCGCCCCTGATCTCAGAGATATCTAAATTGTCTACTATGGAGGGCGGGGTGAAGCTGGCAGCATTGTCGTTTTAGAGTTGAATAGCGTTAGACCATGATCAGATCAGGGTTTCGTACCGTACTCCTGGTGGCCGCCGCTAGCGTGGCCCTAGCAACCGCCGTTAGCTGTAGCCAATCTACCGACCTAGCCACTGCTCCAACCGCTGAAACTGAAGCGGCAGCGCCAGCGCGAGATCCGCAAACCCTGCGACTGCTCTACAGCCGATCTGCTGTAACCCTCAACCCTCATCTGGCCACGGGCTACCAAGATTTTGAGGCTGCCCGTATTGTCTACGAACCCCTAGCCAGTTACAACCAGGCTGGAGAACTGGTGCCCTTTTTAGCGGACGAAATTCCGTCCCTGGACAATGGCAGAGTAGCTGCCGACGGTACCTCGGTTACCTGGACCCTGCGGCCCGACGTGACCTGGTCCGATGGTGAACCCTTCACCGCTGACGACGTGGCATTTACCTTTGAGTTTATTCGTAATCCGGTGGTGGCTGCGGCTACGGCCCAGTTCTACGAGGGGGTCAAGAGCGTTGAGGCGATCGATGACTACACCGTAAAAATAACCTTCGCCAATCCTACTCCGGCCTGGTCCGTGCCGTTTACGGGGCAAACTGGTCTGATTTTGCCTCGCCATATTTTTGAGGAGCACAACGGTCCCAACGCTAGAGAGGCCTTAGCTAACCTTCAACCCGTGGGCACTGGGCCTTACCAAGCCGTGGGCTTTGCAAGCGGCACCGTTATCTATGAGCCCAACCTTAGCTACTGGGGCGGACGGCCCGCCTTTCAACGGGTCGAGCTCGTGGGTGGGCTGGCCCCCTACGCCGCCGCCCGTGAGGTACTGCAAACCAGTGAGGCTGACTTTGCCTACAACTTGCAGGTGGAGGCTGGTGACTTGAGTGAGCTAGAAAATGACGCCAGCGGCCACGTGACCCACCTGTTTGGCTCCCAGGTCGAGCGCATTATGCTTAATTTCTCCAACCCCTTTGCCCGCACTGAGGACGGCGAACGCTCCAATCCTGATATTCCACATCCTTACTTCAGCGACTTGCGGGTGCGTCAGGCGATCAATTTGGCCATCGATCGCGAC
>JBARVK010000704.1:0-1888 GCA_049646225.1 Nodosilinea sp. | reverse complement strand
GAAGACGCCATGCCGCTCGAAAACATCGAGTGGCGGATCGCCTGTCCCACCAGCACCGATCGCCCGCGGGTGAAGTCGGTTGAGCCGGTGGGTCTGCCCTTCACTGACGTGCAGCAGATGGGCGAGCGAGTTGCTAGCTTTAAGTTCGATCGCCTCGACCCTAACCAGCGCCATCTGTTTGGTTGGAAGGCCCTAGTCGAGGTCTACGGCATTAAATACCAGCTCACCCCACGTCAGGTCGAGTCGGCCCCGCCCTTGCCCGCCGAGTTTGGCCCCCGCTACCTGATTGACGACGATGAGCTGGCCATGGACACCCCGTCGATCCAAGCGGCGGCTCGCGAGAGCGTGGGCACCGAAACTAACCTGCTGCGCCAGGTGCTTAGCATTCGCGACTACGTTTACGACAAACTGTCCTATGCCGTCACCCCGGCGATCGACCCGCCGGACGTAGTGCTGGCGCGGGGGCGGGGCTCCTGCGGTGAATACGTGGGTCTGCTGCTGGCCCTCATGCGCCTCAACGGCATTGCTTGCCGCACCGTTGGCCGCTACAAGTGCCCTGCCCACGCCGACCAGCCCGGTATTTACCTCGAACCCGACTTCAACCACGTGTGGATTGAGTTCTACATTCCTGGCTTTGGCTGGTTGCCCATGGAATCTAACCCCGACGATGTGCAGGAGGGTGGCCCCTACCCGACCCGCTTTTTGATGGGCCTACCGTGGTGGCATGTAGAGATGGGCAAGGACATTCCCTTTGAAAAGCTCATTCGGCCTAAAAACAGCCCTGAGGTGCGCCTCGGCAATTTGGCGGTCAACCATCTGCGTTTCAAAATCCTAGGAGAACTGGCTCCCTAGCTCCTCAGGCTCCCCGGCAGTAAGCAATAATCGCCCAACTTACGCCTTAGCCCGGATTATTCATGAAATCGGCAATCAGCGACTGTCATTCCCGTAGCAACGGGAATCCATGGGAGGCAACTTACTCCCGAGTGGATTCCCGCCTACGCAGGAACGACGGGCCTTTCGCTCGGCTCATGAATAATGGAGGCTAGCTCACCCAACCTAAATAGATCGCCCAGGGTAGCAGCAAAAAGCCTGCCGCAATGCCAACGCCCACCACCGCACTGGTGCCGTAGGCCAGAGGCCGAATCTCTTTATTCAATAACCCAATCGACTGCAGCGCGCTCCAGAAGCCGTGGCGCAGGTGCGACGCCAGCAGCCCCAAAATAACCGTATAGCCCACCACGTAGGGCAGCGCCTGAAATTTCTCAATCACCAGGCGGGCCAGGTCGCGCACGGTGTCGCCGCCTAGCTCGGTGGTGTAGTGGGTGCCAAAGCGAAACGTCATCAGGTGGGTTACCCAAAACACCGCCAGCACCGAGCCCGTGATAATCATGGTGCGCGAGCTGAGGGTTTGGTAGCTAGAGCCGCCCGCCGACTGGTACGTGCTGTAGCCCTGCAGCCGCGCCTGCCGTCTGCGCCAAAAAATCTCAATACCAACCGAGGCGTGCAGCAGCACGATCGCCGTCAGCGCCACCTCAAACGCATAGTAGACAATGCCGAAGTTGCTGACCAGCAGGGCGTAGGCATTGTAGGCATCGCGACCGGCAAACAGCAGCAGGTTGCCCACCATGTGCGCCAGCGCAAACGTCACCAGCGCCAGCCCCGTAACCCCGGTGATTAGCTTTTTGCCCATCGACGAGCAATAGAACGCCAGCAGGGGCGATGCAGCGGTTTTGGGCGGCTCAGGTTTTGGGGCGGGGGCCTTGAGGGTGTTGGTCATGGTTCATCCTGCACGCGCTCGATTTGCTCAATGACTCGGCGAATTTCAAAGGCATCGGGGGCATCGGGGCGCTCGTAGAGGTAGCGCTCTAGGTCGAGCTGAGCCTGGTCG
>JBARVK010000703.1:0-6202 GCA_049646225.1 Nodosilinea sp. | reverse complement strand
CGTTTAAGGACTCGTTCTACTAGCTAGGGAGCAGGGGAGCTAGGGAGCCAAGCGCGCCAAAACGGTGGACGGTTTTAAGCCTTCGAGTACTAGGGCTGACCGACCGACGTTTAGAGACTATTGCTGCAAGCTAGGAGCCTGACTGGCTGACACATTGCCCATGTATAGCGACAGCCGCATGGGTCAGGACAGCATGCTAGGGCCGTCATTCCCGCACAGGCGGGAATCTACCCTGGAGAAACGGCTCTCAAATGGATTCCCGTTGCTACGGGAATGACAGACAGCGACTACATTGCGGGAATGTCCTCATAATGATAGCTACGGCTATCCGTTGGGGTGACGCGCTGGGGCCTGTGGGGTGCTGCTATGGCGGCAGCCAGCCTGCGGGATATAAAGGCGTTCCAACGTTGGGTCAGGCAACCAGGGGCTAAAAAGGCTTGAGCTGATTCAGCTATGCCCAAAAAACAGAGATTAAGGGTCAGCTAACCTGGATAGAAGGCACTGAATAGCTATCATTAATAAGTCCAAATAATTGAGGCTATATTCCCCTTAGCTCAGCGCCCATAGGCACACCTTTAGACTACATAGAACCTATCCGGCTATGCCGAAAGGTAGAGCGGAAAACTAAAGAAATCTGCCATACTTTCGGAGTTAACATTACTTCTTATCTAAGGGAGTTGCCGGGTTATGTCAGAGCCTAATGGCGTGATGATGCAGTATTTTCATTGGTACAATGAGCCCGACGGCACCCTGTGGACTGAACTTGCTAAAAACGCAAAAGACCTAGCCGAGGCTGGCATTACCGCTGTCTGGCTACCTCCTGCCTACAAGGGCACAGCCGGTGGCCTTGATGTGGGCTACAGCGTTTACGATCTATATGACTTAGGTGAATTTGACCAAAAAAACAGTACTCGTACTAAATACGGTACTAAAGACGAATACCTTCAAGCGGTAAAAACGGCTAAAGAATCTGGCATTCGTGTTTATGCTGACGTGGTCTTTAACCACATGATGGGCGGCGATGAGCTTGAAGAAGTCGAAGCTACCCCCATGAGCCACGACAACCGCCATGAGCAAATTGGCGAAAACCGAACAGTCAAGGTGTGGACCCATTTCAAGTTTCCCGGTCGTCAGGGCAAATATTCCGACATGGAATGGCACTGGTGGCATTTTGATGCTGTCGATCACGATGACAACGACCCCGACTACGACGCGGTTTATTTGTTCAAAGACAAGTCCTTTGACGAAAACGTAGACCTCGAAAAAGGGGCTTTTGACTATCTAATGGGCTGTGACCTCGACATGGAGTCGGACGAGGTGCGCCATGCCCTTCAGGAATGGGGCGCGTGGTATGTCGATACCACCAATGTCGATGGCTTTCGCTTTGACGCGGTAAAGCACGTGCGGGCAGGCTTTTTCCCGCAGTGGCTGCAGCACTGTCGGCGACATGCCGGGCGCAGGCTGTTTGCGGTGGGTGAGTACTGGTCTTACGAAATTGAGGCGCTGCACCATTTTATCGACGTCACCGACGGCGATGTGCACCTGTTTGATGCCCCCCTGCACTACAACTTCAGCGAGGCCAGCAAGGCCGGGAGCGACTACGACCTCACCACCATTTTTGATAACACCCTGGTGCAGCAGCAGCCTGCCCTGGCCGTCACCCTGGTTGACAACCACGACTCGCAGCCCCTGCAATCGCTCGAATCGGTAGTCGAGCCCTGGTTTAAGCCCCTGGCCTACGCGCTGATTTTGCTGCGTCAGGATGGCTACCCCTGCATTTTTTACGCCGACTACTACGGTGCCCACTACAAAGACACGGGCAATGACGGCGGCGAGTACGAAATCTGGCTCGATAGCCACCAGTGGCTGATCGACAAGTTTTTACATGCGCGCCGCACCTACGCCTTTGGTGACCAGTACGACTACTTTGACCACCCCAACACCCTGGGCTGGACTCGGCTCGGCACCGAGGAAAACCCCGGTGGTATGGCGGTAGTGCTCACCAACGGCGACGAGGGCCGCAAATGGATGGAAGTGGGTCGAGCCAACTGCACCTACTACGATATCACCGAGCATATTAGCGAGCCGGTCACCACCAACGACGAGGGCTGGGCTGAGTTTAGCTGCCCGGCGGGTTCGGTGTCGGTGTGGGTACCGAAGGAGTAGATAAGTGAATGAGTAGGCGGGTGGATGGCCTTCGCCTGCTCAGGGCTAAAGCACCATCTTGGCTTTGAGCAGGGGACCCTCGTCGCGATCCTCAAACTGGGCGATGCCTAAAAAGTCGCCGCTGGCGGCATTGAGCACCCGGTAGGGCATCAGGGGTGGAATTGTTTCCGGCGGCGGGAACTTTTGCCCCTGCTGCCAGCGGCGGGCCAGGTCTGGGTCTAAGGCGATCGCAGGTAAGTGCGACAGGGCGATCGCCGGGTCTGCCAGCAATTGCTCGGGCTTTTCGACTAAATCCGTCAGGGCTTCCAGCGACAGGCTGTGTTCCACGCTAAAGCCACCGCTGCGGGTGCGGGTGAGGTGGGCCAGGGTAGCGCCGGTGCCCACGCGATCGCCCAAATCCCGCGCGATCGCGCGAATGTAGGTGCCGGGACCGCAGGCGATATCCAGCGTCAGCTCCGGCTGCTCCCCCGGCTGCCAGTGCTGGATGGAGAGATGGTGAATGACCACAGTGCGGGTGGGGACGGTGACCTCTCGGCCTTTGCGAGCCAGATCGTAGAGGCGCTGCCCTTGCACCTGAATGGCGCTAAAGGCGGGGGGAACCTGCTCAATAGTGCCTTCAAACTCGGGTAGGTGAGCCGCAATAGCCTCTGCCGTCAGGCGATCGGCGGCTTGCTGGGTCAGCACGTCGCCTTCGAGATCATCGGTGGTGGTGGTGAGGCCAAAGCGCACCACCGCCCGGTAGGCTTTGCCCTCGGGCAGGTAGGGCAATAACCGCGTAGCCCGACCCACGGCAACGGGCAGCACGCCTTCGGCCAGCGGATCTAGCGTGCCGCCGTGGCCTACTTTACGAATGCCCAAGAGCCGCCGCACCGCCCCCACGCAGTCGTGGGAGCTGATACCCTGGGGCTTGTAAAGGTTGAGGAAACCCTGCACTATTCTCCGCTGCCCCATACCTCGGCCAGACGGCGATCGCGCCCGCAGGCCGTCCGGTAGTACTTATACCGCAGCGGGTGCTTGAGGTAGTAGTCCTGGTGATACTCTTCGGCGGGGTAGAAGGTCTGGACGGGCTCGATTGCGGTCACAATCGGGGTTTTCTGAAACTTGGCCTGGCGGCTCAAGGCTTGTTTAGACTGCTCTGCTAGCGCCCTTTGCTCGTCGCCATCGACGAAAACTTTGGCCTGGTACTGGCTGCCTTTGTCGCAAAACTGGCCTCGGTTATCTACCGGATCTACGTTTTGCCAAAAGACTTGCAGTAGCGTGTTGTAGGCCACCCGAGCTGGGTCGTAAACCACCTGCACGGCCTCCACATGGCCGGTGTTTCCGGCAGACACCTCAGCATAGGTGGGGTCTACCTTGGTGCCACCGGTATAGCCCGAGGTGGTCGAAACCACGCCGTCTAGATCATCAAAGGGGCCTTCCATGCACCAAAAACAGCCGCCTGCAAAGGTGGCGGTGGCCAAGTCTGGATCGCTCACCGCTTGGCCAGATTCGGGCATGGAATCGGCAGTGGCGTAGAAGGGCAGAGCATCCCACATTAGCCCCAGGGCGGCGAGCAGCAGCAGGCCCAACAGCAGTCGGCGTATCATTGGCATTTCAAACGCTTTTTATCAATGGTTATTCCCTTTCAGCATACTATTGCCTTTCCCTAAGCGGCTTTCGGGACAACCGGCTGGGCCAACGGCTGGGGCGTATCCATCAGGACGGTGGTGGCGCAGTTGGCCTGCACATTCACCAGGGTAATCACCGGATCCACAAGCGGATCAATACCAATTAACAGAATCAGAGCCACATCCACGGGCAACCCCAGGGGCTGCAGAATAATCGAGATCATCGCCAGGGCCACCACGCCAGGGGCACCCGACGCCGCAATGCCGGCCAAGATGGCACCTAAAAAAATCACGACGTAGTCACCCGGCTCTAAAAGAGCCCCATAGATGTCGGCAATAAAAATGGCGGAGAGAGCAAAATGGCATACCGAACCCGGCGGGTTGAGGGTAATCCCCAGCGGCAGCACCAGATCGGTCACCGTTTTGTTGACGCCCAGCTTATCTTGCAGCCCTCGCAAAGCCGACGGAATAGCGGCAAAACTATTGGCCGTCCCCAGCGCGACAACCATGCTTTCCCGTAGCGCCTCTAGGGTATGGAGAGGGTTACCCCGCAGCCGCAGCCACATCAGCAGACTGTAGATGGCCAGCAAGATCAGGCAGCAAAAGTAGACCAGTATCACCAGCTTGAGCACGGCCCCCACAATGGTGAGGCCAATCTGGGCGATCTGTCCGGCAGCGAGGCAAAAGAGACCAATGGGCAACAGATACATCAGCCAGGAGGTGATTTTGAGAAAGGTTTCGTAAAGGGCCTCTAGCACCGCCAGCACCGGACTCGCCTTGCGCTTGCCAATAGAGCCTAGGGCGACCCCCACCACAATGGAAAAGAACAGCACCGACAGCCGCTCTCCCTGGCTGAGGGAGAAGAAAATATTGTCAGGAATCATTTGGTCAAAAAACAGCAGGAGACCAACCTGGCTGTTTTCTACCGCTGGGTTGGTCGAGAGGCTGAATTCGTAGTCTGAAATCAGGGTGCCGAGGGTGGCTCGCGCCGAGGGACTCAGGTGCGCCCCTGGGTGCCAGAGCAGCCCAACCACAATGCCGACGAGGCTGGCAACCACCACCCCCGCTACAATTAACCCAAACAGCCGCAAAATATAGTTTTGAGCGCCGCCGTGAATAAACAGCCGACTAATGCTGCCAATAACGTCGGTTAGCAGAATGGGGATGACGCACATTTGCAGCAGGCTGCTGTAAAGACTGCCCAGCGGGGCAATCTGAGCCCCCAGATGGGGAAAGTGCCAGCCCACCAAGGCGCCAGCGACAATGCCGCCGATGACGAGCCAGGGGTTGAGGGCCAGGTTCAAAAGCTGTTTACGACTCATAAACGAGAGGGGAAAGGGGGGCTATTGGGTGCGCCAATCACTTTTCTCCAGGTAGGTTTTGATCAGCCGATCAAGGCTGCCGTCATTGCGAATTTTGGCCAGGTAGAGATTTAGCCAGGTCAGTAGCTCTTTGTCTTGGCGGTTGACGGCAATGGCGATGGTGTCTTTGCGATCGCCCAGCAAAACCATCTTCAGCCGCAGCCCGATATCGGGGTGGTCATAGCGCCAGTTCAATACTTCTAGCTCGTCGTAAAGCAGGGCAAACAGCTCCCCTGTCTCCACATCGCGAATCATGCGCTTAAAGTCGGAGTAGAGCACTGGCGTGGCCAGGGGGTAGTCGGCCTTGAGAAAATCAACGTAGGAGGTGCCCTCAATCACCCCAATTTTGAGCCCGGCTTGGTTGAGCTGAACCCGAATTTCGTCGTTGGTCTGGGCTTTGGGAAAGCGTTGGGCTAGCTGCAGGCGGTTGACCAACAATGTCTGCCGCAGCACCACATACTCCTCTGAAAAGTTGACCTGCAAGGCCCGATTCAGGGTATTGCTGAGCAGGCTGATAGCAATATCGGATTCCTCCAGCCTTAAGCGGTCGATGACGGCGTCAAAGGTCTGGGGCTGGCGGTTAAAGCTCACCTCCACCCCAAGTTTTTCGGCAATATCTTGAGCGAGCTGGGGGTCAATACCCACCAAGCCGCCCTGGCGATTGTGCATGAAAAAAGGCGGCACGTCCTCAAAGAACATCACCACCTCAAGCCGACCTTTTTGCTTGATATGGTCGAGTTCGGTCAGCTGGTTAGCGGTGGTGCCCTCTGCCCAGGCAGGGGAACCTACGCTCAACAGCACGCAGTACCAAGCCACACTAGTCAAGACAAAGTGCCTGAACCACTGTAGTACCACCGGTCTACTCATGTTGCTGATCCAAATAAACGTTCTTAGACTGGTCTATTTGGCGCGCTCTACAGGGCTAAGCCAGGTGCTGAAAATCGTAATTAAGATTTGGCTTAGCTCTAGAGTCTAGAGCTTTTTGAGGAACACGTTCATTGCGCTGATAAAGATTAACGATCTTGCTAAGACAGGTTCTGCCGAGCATTTTTGTCTGCAGCTAAAACG
>JBARVK010000702.1:0-4327 GCA_049646225.1 Nodosilinea sp. | reverse complement strand
AACTCGAAGTTCGCGACCCAGCCATTCAGCTCCGTCTAGTTCTGAGATGGCCTGGTCTTCCTTTGCCTCGTCGGCCATATCGACAAACGCAAAGCCACGTTTTCGACCGGTTTCGCGATCGATGGGCAAGCTGATGCGAGTAACCTCACCGTATTCAGCAAAAATGCTTCTAATGTCGTCCTCAGATGCCTGAAAGGACAAGTTCCCAATATAAATAGTCACGAGTCTCTCCGAACCAAAATACCAAGGTTTTAAGTATTGAACCGGGGTTAGAGGCAAGCTAAACGCTATACCTATTTCAGCCCTTAGGTACAATATTTCTTGCTATCATAGCCGACTGCTCTGTGACAAGCAGTAGCGCATCTCACACCTCGCTGAGATATTTAGCAGTGCAACTACCTGCCTATCAAAGTCACTGGGTTGGTCTATAGGGCACAGTGTGGATGTGATTCACGCATCCACACTTGTCAGTGGGGCCACAGTACTGGACTGCCCCTGGGCTTAGAAGGATGTCAACTTTGTGCCAATACCCACTGAACGAGGGTGCGCACGCCAAAGCCCGTACCGCCGGGGTTATTGTAACCGTTTTCTTTTTCTGTCCAGACGGGGCCGGCGACGTCGAGGTGTGCCCAGGGGGTGGAGGTCACAAACTGCTTGAGGAACAGAGCTGCGGTGATCGATCCGCCGGGGCGAGGGCCGGTATTTTTCATGTCGGCCACGATGGATTTGAGCCCGTCGAAGTACTTGTTTTCCATGGGTAAGCGCCAAAACTTTTCGCCAGTAGTTTTGGCGGCGGCGGCGATCGCCTCGGCAAGCTCCTCATTTTCGCTAAACAGGCCTGCGATGTCGTCGCCCAGGGCGATGATGCAGGCGCCGGTGAGGGTAGCCAGATCGACAATCGCATCGACGCCCAGCTTTTCGGCAAACACCAGGGCATCGGCCAGGGTGAGCCGTCCTTCGGCATCGGTGTTGTTAACCTCGATGGTTTTGCCGTTAGATGCAGTCAAAATGTCGCCCGGGCGCATGGCCTTACCGCTAATCATGTTTTCGGCGGCGGCGCTGATGAAGTGGACTTCGACACTGGGTTTCAGCTGGGCGATCGCCTTAGCAGCTCCCAGGGTGGCGGCGGCTCCACCCATGTCGATTTTCATCATTTCGATGCCGCTGCCGGCCCCCTTAATATTGAGCCCGCCAGAGTCGAAGGTAAGCCCCTTGCCGACGATCGCCAGCTTGCGCGTGGGAGTACCGCTGGGTTTGTAGGTGAGATGAATAAATTTGGGCGGCAGATCGGAGGCTTGAGCCACTCCTAGGTAAGCGCCCATACCCAATGCTTCACACTGCGCCTGCTCCAAAATTTCTAGCTCCAGACCGTGGGCGGTGGCAATGTCTTGGGCGGTGTTGGCTAGGGTTTCGGGGGTGACGACGTTGGCGGGAGCCGACACTAGCTCGCGGGCTAAAATAACCCCATCGCAGATGGCTTGAGCGATTTGAAGACTACTGTCTTGGTCAGGCAGGTCGAGCAGATCGATGCGTTGGACGGTGGGTTTGCCGTTTTTGTCCTCTGACTTGAAGCGATTGTCTTGGTGGAGGGCCAGCCTGGCACCTTCGGCCAGGGCTTGGGCGGTCAGGGCTGCATCGTTGTGAGCGGTAGGAACACTGAGGCCCAGAGAGGCACATTTTTCTTTTTTAGCCAGGCGGGCGGCGGCGGCGGCGGCACGGCGCAGGCTGTCGCCGGTAATGGCGTCGCTCGCGCCTAGGCCTACGACCCCTAGCTTGCGTACCTTGGCCCCCTGGCCAACCCGAGTGATAGCGGTGGAGCCTTCTTTGCCGGTAAATTCAACCTCGTCGATCAGCTCCTGCAGCAGGCCAGAAACCTGGCTGTTGAGCTCGGCTAACGTGCCGGAGAGGGGCAGGGCGGCTTCGCTGAGACCGAGGATGAGGGCGTCGCCAGACCAGTCTAAACAGGAGGTACCAGATGCGTGAAATTCCATTCAACCTTGGGGCTAGTGTCTCTGTTTACTATAAACCTACCGTAACCTTCGGGGGGAGTTTGCGATTGATAAAACCAGCTGTCATTAGGTTCGCTACTATAGGACGGGTTAGCCGTCTGACCCCATCGGAGGGGCTGCGGCTACGAGCTAAGTTTTTTGCTACTACACTCTCAGCAGAGTTGATAGGCGTGCCATGGTGAAACGGTTAAAGGCCAACTTGCCCCTGGTGGCAATCGCGGGGGTAAGCGCTCTATCGCTAGGGATGGGGGCGGCCCTGCTCAATACGGTGTCGTCGACCGACAATCCAGTGCTGGTGTTAGAAGAGTCGCTGCTGCCGGGGCTAGGGCCGTTAGCGGCTCACAATGCCGACGATCCGGTGCTGCGGGTGGCGCTGCAGCTAGCTGATCAGCGCCAGGAGGTGCTGATGGCTGCAACCGAGGGCCGCGAACCCCTGAGCCGCAGTCGGGCCCAGTACTTACTGGCGCTGGATTTAATCAACAGCGATCGCGGCGGTCAGGCCCTTCCCCTGCTGGAGGGGCTGGAGGCTGAGTATAAAGCGATGGCCCCCTACGTGGCGCTGGCGATAGCCCAGGCCCAGCGGGCGGCGGGGCAGGCCGATGCGGCTCAGCAAACCCAGCAGCGAATATTGAGTGAGTATGGCGACGATGGCGCGATCGCCCCGCTTTTGTTTGACCTGGGCCAGCAAAATCCGGCCTACTGGGATCAGCTGGTGCAGCAGTTTCCAAGTCACCCGAAGGCGGTGGAGGTGGCCCACCAGCGGCTGACCACTGACCCCCACCGGGCCGACGCCCTGCCCATGCTGATGATTATGGCGCGATCGGGGCTGCACCACCCCAGTGCCGGGGCGGCTCTGCTGCGGCTCAAGACCGAGTTCGCCAGCCAGCTCAGCCCTGAGGACTGGCAAACCGTGGGCTTTGGTTTTTGGCGCATCGATAGCTACGGTGATGCCGCGACGGCCTACGCTCAGGCCCCGCCGTCGCCGCGCAACCTGTACCGGGCGGCCCGGGGGTCTCAGGTGAGCGGCAAGCGCGATCGCGCGATCGCCCTCTACAACCAGCTCGACCAGCAGTTTCCCGACGCGTCTGAAACCGCCACGGGGCTGCTGCGGCTGGCCCAGAGCGTGCCCGATCAGGCGGCCTTGGGTGTACTCGATCAGGTAGTGAATCGTTTCCCCGATCGGGCGGCGGAGGCACTGCTAGAGCGAGCTAAAGTTCTAGACAAGCTGGACAGTGCCGAGTCGGCCCAGGGCACCCGCGAGCTAATTCTCAAAGAGTACAGAGACTCGGATGCAGCGGCGGATATTCGTCTAGACAATGCTCTTAACGCTGCCGATCAGGGCGATCTGGCCATGGCTCTGAGCTGGGGCCGCGACGTACTGAAGTACAGCCCCGATAGCGATCTGGCCGCCGATGCTGGCTACTGGGTAGGTAAGTGGGGCCACCAGCTAGGGCAGGCTAATGTGGCCCAAAACGCCCTGGAGAGCGTGATTGCCCGCCACCCCGAGTCGTATTACGCCTGGCGATCGGCGGTCGCTCTGGGCTGGAATGTGGGGGACTTTAAAACGGTGCGATCGCAGGCTCCAGCCCTGGCTCCGCTGGCCCAGCGCGAGCCTTTGCCAACGGGGTCTGACACGCTGCAAGAGCTATACCTGCTGGGGCAAGACCAGCGGGCCTGGGAGCGCTGGCAGATGGAGTACGCCAACTACCAAGACCCCACCCCTGAGGAGCAGTTTACCGATGGGCTGATGCGTCTGGGCACCAATGACAACATCAACGGCATCTACCAGGTGTCGAGCCTGAGCCTGGCGGATGACCCGGCGGATCAAAAAGTGGTGAAGGACCTGAAGCAGCGCTCTGACTTTTGGCACGGGGTGTATCCGCTGCCCTACCAAGATCTGATTACCACCTGGTCGGCTCAGCGCCAGCTCAACCCGCTGCTGGTGGCGGCGCTGATGCGCCAGGAGTCGCGCTTTGAGGCCAACATTCGCTCTGGGGTGGGGGCGGCTGGCCTGATGCAGGTGATGCCCGCCACCGCCGAGTGGATCAAAGGCCAGGCCGGACTAGAGAGCTACGACCTCAACAACCCCGAAGATAACGTGAAGCTGGGCACCTGGTACCTCGACTACACCCACGCCGAGTACGACAACCACTCGCTGTTTGCGGTGGCCAGCTACAATGCCGGGCCGGGGGCTGTAGCGAACTGGATCAAGCGGGGAGGCTACACCGATGCCGACGACTTTGCCGAAAAGATTCCCTACCCCGAGACTAAGGGCTATGTGCAGTCGGTGTTTGGCGGCTACTGGTACTATTTGAGGC
>JBARVK010000701.1:0-4264 GCA_049646225.1 Nodosilinea sp. | reverse complement strand
AGGGTTTATGGCATAGCGCTTCTCAGCGTAGGGACGGCTCTTTTACTGATGCTGGCCCTCGATCCGATTGCCAACATGACAATGACCCCGTTTTTGCTGTTTACGGGGGCAGTGGTAGCGGCATCCTGGTGGGGCGGAGTCGGCTGCGGCATATTGGCAACAATTCTGGCCGGGATGGTCAGTAACTACTTTTTCATTTCGCCGCAGTTTACCCTCAACCTGGGGGTGGCGGCGCTGGTTCGGCTCAGCGTGTTTGTTATTCAGGGTATAGCGGTCAGTACAATCTGCGGTTCCTTGAGAGTGGCTCGTCGGCATCTGGAGCGCAGTTCTCTGAAGCTACAGGAGAGTGAGGCGTCTCTCAGGCATACCAGTCAGTGGGTAGTGGCCATCTTAGAAAGCGTTACTGAGGGGTTTTATGCCCTCGATTTGCAGTGGCGGTTTGTATACATCAACCCTCAAGCCCAGTATTTGTTCAAACGTCCGCTACCGGATCTGCTTGGTCGTTCAATCTGGCAGGTGCTGCCTGAGCTGGAGGGCAGTTCCATGGAGAAAGCGTTTAGGCGGGCTATGGCCAGTCGACAGTCCACTGTAATCGAGACGCCGGGCATCATTAACCCCGATCGCCTGTTTGAAATGCACATGAATCCGCTGGCCAACGGGCTAGCGGTTTATTTTCGCGACGTTACCGATCGCCGCAGCGATGAGCAGCAGCTGCGGCAGCAGCTGCAAATGCTGGATTTAGCCAACGACGGTATCATCATTCGGGAGCTAGACAGCGCCATTATCACCTCCTGGAACCGGGGGGCGGCGCGCCGCTACGGCTGGTCGGCAACGGAAGCGATTGGACAATCGGCCACAGAGCTGCTTAAAACTGTCCTGCCCAAGCCTTTTGAGGCCATTCGAGCGGCTGTTTTGCAGCAGGGGCACTGGATAGGGGAACTGGTACAAACCACCCGCAGTGGGCAGACGGTGGTGGTCAGCAGTCGCTGGACACTCCAGCAGACCTCGAAGGGTGAACCCAAGGCCATTCTTGAAATCAACTACGACGTCACCGAGCAAAAGCAGGCGGAGGCCGCTTTGCGCAAAAGTGAGCTGCACTTTCGCACCCTGGCCAACTCGATGCCGCAGCTGTTTTGGACGGCCTTGCCCAATGGCCAGCTTGAGTACTGCAACCAGCGCTGGTACAACTACACGGGGCTGACCCCCAGCGAAAGCTTCAACCAGGGCTGGCTGACGGTGCTGCACCTCGACGATCAGCAGCGCTGCCAGGCGGCCTGGGCAGAGGCGTTGGCAACGGGCCAGCCCCTGGCGCTGGAGGCCAGACCGCTGCGGGCGGTAGACGGGCAGTACCGCTGGCATCTGGTGCGAGCCTTTCCCCTCCAGGATGAGGGGGGCGAGGTGCTGCGATGGTTTGGCTCGCTGACCGATATTCACGACCAAAAGCTGACCCTGGCCGAGCGCGATCGCGCCCTGGCCCAGGAGCGAGTGGCGCGTACCGAAGCCGAGGCGGCCAACCGCATCAAAGACGAGTTTTTAGCGATGCTCTCCCACGAGCTGCGCACGCCGCTCAACCCCATTCTGGGTTGGATATCGCTGCTGCGATCGCGATCCCTCGACCCCGATACCCAAACCCGAGCCTTAGAAACCATTGAGCGCAACGCCAAAATTCAGGCAGAACTGATCGACGACCTGCTGGATGTATCCCGCATTTTGCGCGGCAAGCTGCGGCTAGACATTTACCCCGTCAATTTGGCCGACGTCATCAACGCTGCCCTAGAGACCGTGCAGCTCTCGGCCCAGGCCAAAGCCATCACCCTACACACTGACTTCGATCCAGCCGTAGGGCCTGTGGCGGGAGACCGCAACCGGCTCCAGCAAATTGTGTGGAACCTGCTGTCTAACGCCATTAAGTTCACCCCCAGCGGGGGTGAGGTTAACGTCAGGCTCTGCCCAGATGGTCCCTACGCGGTCATTGAAGTGCAGGATACGGGCCAGGGCATTAGCGCCGACTTTTTACCCCATGTATTTGAGCAGTTTCGCCAGGCCGATAGCAGCACCACCCGAGCCTTTGGTGGGCTGGGGCTGGGGCTGGCGATCGTGCGCTATCTGAGCGAGCAGCACGGCGGTCAGGTTGCGGTGACTAGCCCGGGCGAGGGGCGGGGGGCCACCTTTAGGGTCCGGCTGCCCCGGCAAGACGACGCACTCGTACCAGCCGATATGGCCACACGCCACGAACAGGTAAGCCTAAGCGGGCGTAAGGTATTGATCATCGACGATGACTTTGATTCGCTAAATCTGTTGACGGCCCTGCTGGAGGTGAACGGCCTGGAGGTGCTGACGGCAGATTCGGCGGAGGCGGGTCTGCACCTGGTCACCCAGCACCATCCCGACCTGCTGATCAGCGACATTGGCATGCCCGACCAAGACGGCTTTATGCTGATCCGTGCCCTTCGGCAGCGCCCCGAGGCCGAAGGGGGCAGCATTCCGGCGATCGCATTTACCGCCTATGCCAGCGACCAAGACTGCGATCGGGCTCTAGAGGCAGGCTTTCAAAGGCATTTGACCAAGCCCGTAGACTTAGAAGAGCTGCGTCTTACCCTAATCGATCTGATCTGCGGCAGCGGTTCCTAGTGCTTTATCAAGCTTTATAGCTGTAGCCGTCACGATTAGGACATGGTGTTCAGGATGATGCTTGACCATCAGTCCCGCGCAGGCGAAATCTACGCTGGAGTAGCTGCTCTCGAATGGATTCCCGTCGCCATGGGACTGACGGTTTTGCTGTGTCCGGTTCTGTCTGAGCGATCGCCTGTCTTACCAACCGCTCAGCAGTACCATGAATACACTTGCCCCCAATCAAGGACAACCCATGAAAATTCTGATGGTGCTCACTTCCCACGACCAGTTGGGTGACAGTGACCAAAAAACCGGCTTTTGGCTAGAAGAATTTGCCGCCCCTTACTATGTGTTTAAAGATGCCGGGGCCACCATTACCCTGGCCTCGCCCCAGGGTGGACAGCCCCCCCTCGACCCGAAAAGCGACGCTCCCGATGCCCAAACCGAGGCCACCGAGCGCTTCCGACACGATGCTGATGCTCAGACGGCCCTGGCCAATACCGCGCGACTGGCAACCATCACCGCTGACGACTACGATGCGGTGTTTTATCCTGGTGGTCACGGGCCGCTGTGGGATCTCACCGACGATACCCACTCGATCGCGCTGATCGAAACCTTCTACAGCGCAGGCAAACCCGTCGCCGCCGTCTGCCACGCCCCGGCGGTGCTGCGCCATCCCAAAGCGCCCGATGGGTCGCCGCTGGTGCAAAACAAATCGGTAACGGGCTTTACCAACACGGAAGAAGCCGGGGTGGGCCTCACCGATGTGGTGCCCTTTTTAGTCGAAGACATGCTGAAGCAAAACGGCGGCCAGTACTCCAAAGGCGACGACTGGCAGTCGTACATTGTGTGCGATCGCAACCTGATTACCGGACAAAACCCCGCCTCCTCAGAGGCCGCTGCCCAGGCCCTGATAGAACAGCTCCGCGCCACTGCCCCATCGGCCTAGCTCCCTGGCCCCCTCCCCGCTAGTTCCACCACCGCCGTTAACAGCTTCTCCAGGTCGAGGGGCTTGGCCAGGTGTCGGTGGTAGCCGCTGGCCAGCGACTGCTGCTGATCTTCGTGGCGAGCATAGGCGGTGAGTGCGATCGCGGGGGTTGCTCCGCCCTGGTTGGGGGGTAGGGCGCGAATGTGCTGAATCAGACTATAGCCATCCATATCGGGCATACCAATGTCGCTGATCAGCACATCGGGTCGCCAATCGGTGAGCTTAGCCAAAGCCTCAGTGGCCGAGCCAGCCGTATCTACCTCAGCGCCATACTGGCCGAGCAGCACCGTCAAGAACTCGCGGGTATCCGCCGAGTCATCCACCGACAGCACGCGAATGCCGGTCAGATCAATGGTCGGGCGCGGCAGCGCGGCGGCGGGGTTGTCGGCCAGCTGGGGAGTGATCTGGGGCAGGCGCACTCTAAAAGTAGCCCCCTGCCCCTCTCCTGGGCTATGAGCCGTAATCGTGCCGCCGTGAATCTCGACCAGCTGGCGCACAATCGCCAGCCCCAGCCCCAGCCCACCGTGTCTGCGGGTGATGGAAATATCCTCCTGGCGGAACGACTCAAACAGGTAGGGCAAAAAGTCTGGGCTGATGCCCATGCCGGTATCTTGAACGCTCACTTCGGCCTGGTCGTCGAGCGATCGCAGCACAACAGTAATC
>JBARVK010000700.1:0-3861 GCA_049646225.1 Nodosilinea sp. | reverse complement strand
GGCTAGAGGTGCTGAACCGCCATCCCGAGTGGTGGCCACGAGTAGACAGCTTGGTGCTGGTGGGTTCGCCCGTGGGCGGGTCAGATCTAGGCCGTATTCTCGATCCGCTCCAGGTGGGGGTGGGGGTGGCCGCTGACCTAGGCCGCGATCGCCGCTCGATGGCCGCCCGCATTGCCGCCGCCATTTCCACCCTGGCCATTGCAGGCGATATCGATGGCGGCAGCGATGGCACCGTTCCCGTCGAAAGCACGCGGATACCCAACGGGCGGTTTGTCTGCCTGGAGGGCATTAGCCATGCCGGGCTGCGCTGTCATCCTCGGGTAGTTGAGCAGATTCAGCAGTTTTGGAGCGGCGATCGCCTGAGCCCGCCCCTACAGCTCCACCCCCTGGTCGACCAGCTACGCCAGATACCCGGCATGACCGATGCCCATCGGCGCGATTTTGCCCGCGCCAAACCCTGGGATACCTTTGCCGATGGCACCAGCATTCGACTCTGGCGCAGCCCGATGGGTATTCACCACGTGTTTTTGGCCTCAGCCCAGGGCGACTGTCTCTACTCGGGTTATGTGGGGTGGCTACACATCAGCGACCTGTGGCGCGGTCTGGCAACCCTGCGACAAAGGCCGAGCTAGCTCGGGGAGGGGGAATCTGAGGGTAGTGGCTCGGGCCGCTGACGGGTAGAGGTGAGTACGCTGGATATGGATAGGCCATCGTCGCTGACCAGGCCAGTGGCGACATTGACGGTGTCTTGGTGGTCCTGCCGGTACTGCTCGACGGCGGTATTCACCTGGGCGGCGATCGCCTGAGCTGGCTTAGAGGGCGGCGGCAACTGCTGCAAAATATTTAGCTGAAAGCTGACTTGCTCAATTAACAAGGCGCGATCGACAACCGCAAGCTGGACATCAAGGTTGAAATTGACCTGGTTTTCAAAGACGGCGTTGAGGGCCGTGGCGATCAGATCAGAGCCGATGTTGACAAGGCCATTGGTGTACGTTTCGACGTAAGCGGTGACAGTTTCGCCAACGACATCGGCCATCGGTTTTTGGCTCAGGCTCATCGCCAGGGTTTTGGCCAGAGCACCGTAGGGGGAATCCAGCACGGTGGTCAGCTCTGCTGGGACAGCGGTCCGCAGCGCCCCCTCTAGGTCAAAGGTTTCTACAATTTGGCTAATCAAGCCGATCGCCTCTGAGCGAGTGATGACGCCATCGCTCACCAGCGGTAGCGCTGTGACCGCCAGGGTGCTCAGGCTGTCTGGCGTGACTGGCGGCGCGTAGTGTTGCACATAGGCGGTCAATACGCCCTTGGCCCGATCGCTCAGGTGCTGCTGCCAGCGGTGCGCTTCCTTAGCCAGGGCACTGGTGACGCGATTGACGATCGCATTCTTTAAATCCTCAAGGGTAATGCCGTCGAGCACCTGCTGGGCTACGGCATCAACTAAACGCAGGGGTTCATCGGGCTGATGCAGCCGCAGCAGGGTGCCCAAAATCCCTTGCACCTGTTCTGGGGAGTTGGGCAACCCGTAGAGCCTCCCGTAGGCGCTGAGGCTGCTGATCAGGGTAGCCGCGATCTCAGGGGCAGGGGCAGCAGAGGCTAGATCCTCAGATGACATCGTCAACCTCCTTAGGAAACGGGAAATCTATCTACGCTGGCAGCACCCCTCTCAATCCTAGTCGCAGATAAGCCCTGATGCCCTGACCCTAGCGGGTACGTCAACCTGCCCCGCGCTACACAGCCTTTCGCCCTCCTCCCACTCCCCCACTCTCCCTAGTAGCTCCCCGGAATACTACCTGAATCTCCCCCTAAGCCTACTGGGCCACCGTTATAACCTCGGGGAGTAATCAACCAGGGGCCGTGGCGCTGGGTACTCTGGTTGCCAATCAGCACCACCGTCAACATGTCGATGGGAGCCTCCAGCAGCTTTTCCAAGGTAGTGCGGTGAATGACTTCGTCGGCCCGATAGACCGACTTGACGACGGCCACGGGGGTATGGGGCGATCGCTGGGCCATGAAAATGCGGTGGGCGATCGCGATCTGCTCGGTGCGCGTCTTCGATTTGGGATTGTAAAGCGCCACCACAAAGTCGGCGGCGGCAGCGGCCTCTAGCCGTTTGAGAATCACCTCCCAGGGGGTGAGCAGGTCACTGAGGCTGATGGCGCAAAAGTCGTGCATCAGCGGTGCTCCCACCCGCGCCGCCGCTGCCTGCAGGGCTGAAATGCCAGGGAAGACTTCCACCGAGGGGGTTTCGCCGTCCCAGCCACCGCCCTGGAGCTGCTCCAGCACCAGCCCCGCCATGCCGTAGATGCCGCAGTCGCCCGACGACACCACCGCTACGCTCAGCCCCCAGCGAGCCAGGTCAATGGCGCGATCGGCCCGCTGGCGCTCCTGGGTGATGGGCCAGGGTTCGACGATCTGGCCGGGGCGGCAGAGGGGTCGAATTTGATCGATGTAGAGGCCGTAGCCGATCACTACGTCAGCGTGTGAAATGGCCGCCTTCGCCGCCGGGGTAATCTGGTTCAGGGCGCCGGGGCCGGTGCCCACCAGCGCCAGATGACCGGGGTGGGGAATGTACTCGCGCTCCGATTGGGCGATCGCCACCGTGACTGCACCGGGCTGGCCTTCGACCCGCACCACCTGCTTCGCCACCCGAAGTTCTCCGTCCGAGGCCCCTGTCGCCGCTAGAATGGCGGCGGCCTCGGCCACGCTGGGGGTCTGTACCGCCTGTTCCACCACTGTGGACGGGTTGGGTACCGCGATCGCCTTTAGTTCCTCGGCGGTAAAGCAGCGCAGGGGCCATTGACGTTCAGCACAGAGGGCGACTAACCCCACCTCGTCAGCCTTGAGGTCGAGGCTGGCAAGGCCTGCGATCGCCCCTTCGGCAAAGTGCCCGGCCCGGCAGACTCGCGCGATCGCCGCCGCAATCACCGCCTGGGGCGTGCCCCGCTCGCAGCCTACCCCCACCCACAGCACGCGCGGGTGCCACTGAGCCTTTGGGAAGCCGCTGTCGGGGTCAAAGCGCCGCTGAATGGGGCTAATCCACAGTCTCGCCGCTGGGGATTTTACCGCCTCAAACACCAGGGAATGGCCCGCAGGCAGATGGTCTTGCCAAAGAGCACAACCACCATCCTGCAAAACTTCGACGGGTTTTCCGTGGGCGATGGCCGCACTCACTCCTGTCCAGTCGCCACGGCCCTTGTTCCATCCCCAGGGCACCCCCAACACATCTACCCCCGGCAGGCCGTGGGTCTGAGCGGATCCTGTAATGATTGGATCTGCATTGAGCAGATTGGCGACCTGGCGGGTCAACTTGTCTCCGCCGCCCTGGTGACCGCCGCAGAGGCTAATTACCCGTTCTCCCGATTCGCTTACCACAACCACGGCAGGATCGCTGGCTTTATCCGTCAGCAAGGGCGCGATCAGCCGCACCACGGCCCCAGTAGCCAGGGCAAAGATGAGGCCGTCGTGGGTGGTCCACAGCTCAGCGAGGGTGGCCTTGAGGGGGCGATCGTAGACCTGAACCTTGATATTCCAGGCTGCCGCGTCGGCAACCAGGCTAGGGGGAACCCACAGATCGGCAGGGAGGCCAGTGACCAAGGGCAGCAGGGATTTGAGCCCGGCGGGGGTGACAGCGATCGCAGCAAAGGACGACAACAACAAACCTCAAACAGCGTAGAGTCTCCCATCTTAGAAGACCGGGTTACCCAAAGTACCGGCCAGGGTGTTTCTCCCCATTTTGGTTCCGATCTGCGACCCTTCAGCGGCTCGACTGCTGGCGTTGGACAATCTGCATTAGTAATAGTTGCCAACCTTGCGGTGGTGGATAGCGGTCTGGCCCTCGGGGTCAGACACCTTACCGTCCTGCAC
>JBARVK010000699.1:0-10553 GCA_049646225.1 Nodosilinea sp. | reverse complement strand
GTGACCCGCACTTTGAAGTTTTGGTCGGCCCCAATAATGCCTGAGTTGGGGAAGGTAGGCAGATTATTGGTGCTATTTCCCCCTGCGGGAACGGCGATCGCAGTGCCGAGGTTTGTGCCATTGACGGCAACGATTTCGACGTTAGTAATTGTTCCCCCTGTGGCTAAGGGGCCAAGGGCCGTTGCTCCTGGAACATAGACAAAGGCGTCGGCGTTGCCGGTATTGGTGACCAGAAAGTCGAAGTAGAGGTTATCGCTAGCGGCGATGCTGCCGCCGTTGACGTCGGTAAAGCCCGCATCGGTAACGGTCAGGCCCCGCACCTCTTCGACCTTAATGGTGACGGTGTTAGAAATAGCATTGAAGTTAGTGGTGCCATCGCTGTAGGTAGCGGTGGCGCGGTTAATAATATCGGTCCCAGCAGCGGTGCCTTCAGCCAGAACAGGGGCAAGGAAATGGAGTGCGCCACTGGTGGCGATCGCCATCACCACTAGTGGCTGAAATTGCCTGGCAGACCAGAGTAAACGAGGTGGCATTTTTGTACTTTTCATAGGTAACGAATGGCGCAATAAACATTCCCTGAGCATTGCCAGGGCCATTAACCCTGCTGAGACGACGGACTACTGCTGACGCAAAGACAGCTTTTCGGTTGACATAATGCGCTTAATCTATGTCGTCAGCCTGACCAAAAGTAGTTTCAGCACGACAAATTAGCGCCTAGATATCTAGCACTACATTAGCCAGGCGACTCGCCTATAGGCTTAGCTTTCCCTTAGCTAAAAAGACATGACTGGCCCTGGGAAGCACGAATTAAATCTTTACAGAAGAAGTTTTTACCTTCGAAATGATGCTTTCATCATCTTTTTGGGTAGTGACTTGAACTCTCAAACGAAAGAATCTAAGTCGTGCATATTCTAGTCTTCAGGTGTTTTTTGGACGATCAGGAACGTTTTAAAAACTTAAATATGATTGATCAAAATGTTTATCTGAGGCATGTAAAAGCCCTGGCATCTTCCGTATTTTTGCTGATCAAATGCATTCATCAACAAATAGATCAGTGTAATTATTGATTTAGCTTTAGGCCTAATAGTTTTTAGAGAAGTTTGATCAAAAAACATCCGAGTAATTACTGATAAGAGAGGTTTAGGCCAATGCATTGCGCTGTTACGAGCACATCTCTTCGACGACCTCGGGCCAGCACAGTGTCTCCGGATCAGGAAAGCTACTAGTGATCAGGAAGTGTTCAGCGACAAGAACAGTCAGACACCTGTTGATCGTTAACGATCTGACTCATCACGTTAGGTGCTGAACAAATGCCGCGTTCTAGGCATCGCTTTGGTTATCAATAGCTCAGTTGGATATCTGGCCCAATCAGGTCGGAGAGATTTTCAACTCCGTAGAGCAGCATGGCAATGCGCTCCAGTCCCAACCCCCAGGCAACAGTAGACTTGTCGCCGCAGCCCAGGGGGTCTAGCATCTCCTGGCGAAACAGGCCAGAATTGCCGACTTCGATATAGCGATCGCTGGGCGGGTGGTAGGCAAACACCTCCAGCGACGGCTCGGTGTAGGGGTTGTAGGTGGGTTTAAACTTGAGATCCTTAAAGCCCAGGCGCTCGTAAAAATAGGTGAGGTAGCCCATCAGGGTGCGCACGCTGAGCAGTTCGCCAACAACAACGCCCTCGATCTGGTGAAACTCAGCCAGGTGGGTGCGATCGACGGTTTCGTTACGAAAGACGCGATCGATAGAAAAATACTTACCGTTCTGTCCCTGGAGTTGGTAAAGGCGGCGGGCAGTGGAGGTGGTGGTATGGGCTCGCAGAATGGCGCGGCTGGCCTCCGCTTCAGTCCACTGACCACCGTAGTTGGCTTCGTGGACCTGCTTGACGCGATCGACGAGGGTTTGATCCTCCGGCAGAGGTAGGGTCTGGGGATTGGCCAGATAAAACGTATCCTGCACCTCACGGGCCGGGTGATCTTGGGGGGTAAACAGTGCGTCAAAGTTCCAGAAGGCCGATTCCACCAGATAGCCTGACATTTCGTCAAAGCCCATATTCAGAAAAATATCGCGAATACGTTGAATGCACTGGGTCAAGATAGTGGGTCGTCCGTAGGCGACATCGGGTACTTCGGCCTGAATGTCGTAGGGTTTGAGGGCGACCTGTCGCCACTGGCCCGAAAGAATCAGCTCGCTGCTCAATGTCGTAACGCGATCGCTCAGCTCCAAGGTTTGCAGCGTGAGCAGCACGGTCAGGCTGTAGTCTGACTCGACTCGGCTGGCGATATAGCCCTGCTGCTGTAGCCATTCTAGGGAGGACTCGGTACCCCCCTCAATACCGTTGCCCGCAGCAATTGCCGCAAACACCTGCTGCCGCGGCTGAAAAGCTTTCAGCACCGACGATTTCAACACCTGAACTACGCCTTCGCCTTCGCCATCGACCCAATCGACCGCCTGCTCGCGCCGCAGCGCCCCATAGTTGAGGCTAAAGGCACTGCCCAGCTCAGCTTGCAGGGTGGCGCGATCGCGAGTGCCCTGGAGCAACCGTTCAGCCAACAGAAACCCCGGCAGCACATGGCCTAAAGCTTCGCCTTTTGCCGTCAAAACCCAGGTCTGCTGGTTGTGCTCTTGCCACGTTACGTAGCCATCGAGGGCACCGCTAAGCAGGAACCCATTGATAAAGTTGATGTCGAAACCGGCCTGGGCACAGAGCGATCGCAGGCTATTCACCGTTTGCTGCTGCTGCAATAGTTCCACAAACTGTCGCTGTTTGCCGCTGAGCTGTAGCAGGTCGAGCATGGCCAAGCCTTCCAAAATCTCTATTAGCCTACCAATCTTCAGCCGTTCCCAAGGGTGAGGATTGATGAAAAGATAGACACCAGTGCCTAGATTCAAGAGATTCCCTCGCCATGTCCGATCAACCCACACTGCCATCTGGCCCTGGTTTTGGCCTTACGTTTCTGTATTATTTTTCTGGCACGGCCCTGGTCACCGCCTTGCTGGCGACCCAAACCCTCGGCATTGGCTTAGACACCGGTTTGCCCAATTTGTACGGCACTCTATTTGGAGCAGTGGGCGGTCTGATGGGGGCCTTGGTTAACCGCAGCACCACCCTAGAGCTACCCATTAGCAGCCGCAAAACCTTCAAGCGCGAACTCGATGCCGCGCTGGCTGAGATGGGCTATACCGAAGATAGCGACGCCGATTTAAACCCCATTTTGGTCTACCGTCGTCCCTTCGTGCGTCAGCTGCTCTCAGGCCGGGTATATGTCCTCATCGGTGAAAAACAGGCCCAAGTTAGCAGCCGCGCCGTCCATATGAGTGGTATCAGGAAGCGGCTTGAGGTTAGCGGGATTCGGTAATGGCACGTAAACAAAAATACCCCCACCTGCTGGGTTCTAAATGGACGGCCCGCCAGAAGACCGAAGGCTGGCGACATTTTCAGGTGGCCAACCGTCAGCAGAGGGGCCAGTGGATCTTCGCCGAACTGGTCGCCTCCTGTGACCCGACGGTGCGGCTTTGGGTGAATGCTAAGCAGCTTAAGAATCCGTCGCTCTGGCAGCCCGGCTGGCAGCCCTTAAGCAACCCTATGGCTGAGGCTGAAGACCAAGACGTCTAGTTAAACTAGGGGTCAGGCGGGTTCAGACTCGGGTTTTTGAGCCGATCCAGCACTGAGGTCTGAAACGCGCTAAAGTCAAGAAAGGCAAAGGTTGGCCAGAGGACAGCAGCTATGTGGCACGTCATTTACATCATTGCATTTGCGGTTCTGGCCATTATGGCGATCGCAAACCTGGTTAGAAACCTAATGTTGCTGGGCAGCAATGCTCGCAATCCCCAGACCTCCAGAAATTACAGCGGCGGTCAGCCGTCTATTCGGGGCAATGGGTCAGTGCCTCACCCCGAACTGCTCGATCAAGATGGCCACGTCATTCGTGAACCACTGCTGGTTATGCGATCGATTTCGGTCAAAGACGCCCGAGAACAGCTCGATGCTCTCTACAACGGCACTGGCTCCCCCCTTGACGAGACAGAAGACAGTGGCTCCGAAGTGGATTAACTAAGCCTGCACCCCACTATCGGCCACTTGCCAAAGCGTTGCCAAAAAGCCGAGTCCCAATTCAGAAGGGACTCGGCTTTTGTTTGAACGATTCAAAAGGACGGTACTTGAGGGCTGAGCTGTGGTGGCAGCGGCTATGGGCTAAGCCCTAAAGGTCTTGACTCTAAAGGGTAAGCCTGTCGTCTCACACTTGGCAGCGATCGCCGCACCCATCGCCTAACCGCGCCTCTCGCTCGGCCAAAATAGTCTTCAAGCTAGGCCGACCCGTAACCGCCAGCCGCCAGTTCGCCCACAGACCGTAAACCCAATCCACTAAAGGGCCAATGATCGGCCAAGCGGTAGGAGCATAAATCCAGCCGATGCCCAAGGCCTTGTAGACCTGGCGAAAGACTTCAACATTTTTGATCGTGGTGCCATCGGGCAGCACCGCGTGAATCCGGCCCATGGCGGTGGCAAAGTCAACGCCGCCGTTCTCTTCTGGCCTGTAGTCATCGGCGGCAATGTCGGAAAAGGCCACCAGGCCGCGCCCGTTATCTTTTTTACGCAAAAAATTGACTTCACGCAGGCAAAGGGGACAATCGCCGTCGTAGAGCAGCTTAATTTTCCAGGCGGTTGCGTTCTGTGCTGCGGCAGCAGGGGTAGCGGCGGTGGTCATAGCAGGTGATCAAGATAGAGCAAGGTACCCAAAGGGTCTACATATATCTTAATGAATCCTGTTGTCCCTAGCTGGGTAGGCACATTAAACTCTGCGTCAGCCCGCGCCCACACATTCAGGTTAGAGCACCCGCGCCTTGAGCAATGTGCCGGGCAGAGTCAGCAGCTTTCGCAGCGAGGGCACAAAGGCCCGTTGGCTAAACACGTCATACCCGTTTTCCTCAACCACATCCAAAATTTGGCGGTAGAGAGCCAAAGCCGACCAGACTGGCCAGCGAGCATCTTCACTCAGCAGCCCAATGCCGCTCTCTGCTTCGGCATAAAACCGACGGGCGCGATCGATCTGAAAGGCCATTAGAGCCCGCCAGCGATCGTCGACCACTCCAGCCATCAGGTCGGTCTCGGTATAGTCAAAAGCCGCTAGGTCAGCCAGGGGCAGATAAATGCGACCCCGGCGGGCATCTTCGCCTACGTCGCGCAAAATGTTGGTGAGCTGGTTAGCAATGCCCAGGGCGATCGCCTGGGGAGTCGGATCAAGCGGCTGCTGCTGGCTCCAGGGAGCCGTTTTTAGCTGGGTATCAACCCCCATCACTGTCGTCGACATCAGCCCCACGGTACCGGCGACTCGGTAGCAGTAGAGTTCTAAATCGTCAAAGGTTTCGTAGCGAGAGCGGTGCAAATCCATCCGCTGTCCCGCAATCATGTCGCGAAAGGGCTGAATATCGAGAGGGAACTGCTCCAGGGTATCAACTAGAGCCACATCTTCGTCATCCACCGGGCAGCCCGCGAAGATTGACTCTAGCTGGGCTTCCCAGCGATCGAGAGTTTTTTCACTCGTAAACTGCGCCTGCGGCCCATCTACCAGCTCATCAGTCCGGCGGCACCAGACGTAAATAGCCCAAATAGCGCGCCGCTTAGCCGGGGCCATCAGCATGGTGCCCGTGTAAAACGTCTTGGAATACTTTGCCGTGATGCGCCGACACACCTCGTAAGCATCCTCAACGGAGGATAGGGATTGGATGGGGGGGGAATCCGTCAGTTGCAGCATTAATGACCCAAACCTGGAGAATATATATCTCAAACCGACTACAGGCAATTCTGCTTAACCTAGCCTCTCACAACTGCACCCAACTTTGGCAAAACAGTTGAAATCAGCCCATTCTCAGAAGCAACCCTGCCCCCGCCGTTTCTAAAGATTATATGTTGCAATCCGTAACATTTGCCCAGAATTCTGAATCCGTGCAGTTGCCACCCCATGACCTTGGCGTTGGCCTACCCAATTCAAAGCCATCCAGATAAGATAATAGACTGCATCTCAACTGTTTATTGGCTGTCGTTTCTGCGCTGGCGGTAGCGTTGTACCCTGGCGCTTTGGCCGCGTGAGACAGTGGTAGCAACGCAGTCTGGAGTTGAGCTGCTGTCAATGCTTTAGGGGAAGACGGCTGCCCGTTAACCGGCCCCCTTCGTTGTCTGTATACATCTGTCGATTGCTGGGAGCCTTGCCTGTGCCTCAAACTAACTTTGATTTTCTCCAAGAGTCTGATCCGCTGCTGGCGAGCATTGTGCAGCGCGAGCTACAGCGCCAGCGCGATCACCTAGAGCTAATTGCCAGCGAAAACTTCACCTCGGCGGCGGTGATGGCGGCCCAGGGGTCGGTGCTGACCAACAAATACGCTGAAGGGTTGCCTGGCAAGCGCTACTACGGCGGCTGCGCCTTTGTAGATGAGTCAGAACAGCTGGCCATCGATCGCGCCAAAGAACTCTTTGGTGCAGCCCATGCCAATGTGCAGCCCCACTCCGGTGCCCAGGCCAATTTTGCCGTCTTCCTGGCCTTGCTAGAGCCCGGTGACACTATTTTGGGCATGGATCTGTCCCATGGGGGCCACCTCACCCACGGCTCGCCGGTCAATGTATCGGGTAAGTGGTTCAAGGTGTGTCAGTACGGCGTCAGCCGCGACACCGAGCAGCTCGACTTCGACCAAATTCGCGAGCTGGCGCTGGAGCACCGCCCCAAGCTAATCATCTGCGGTTACTCGGCCTATCCCCGCACCATCAATTTTGAAAAATTCCGGGCAATCGCCGACGAAGTTGGAGCCTACCTGCTGGCCGACATCGCTCACATTGCCGGACTGGTAGCCGCTGGTTTGCACCCCAATCCCCTGCCCTTCTGCGATGTGGTCACCACCACCACCCACAAGACCCTGCGCGGCCCTCGCGGGGGGTTAATTCTCACCCGCGATGCCGAGCTGGGCAAAAAATTCGACAAAGCGGTTTTTCCCGGTAGCCAGGGTGGGCCTCTAGAGCACGTGATTGCCGCCAAGGCGGTGGCCTTTGGCGAAGCCCTCAAGCCCGAGTTTCGCACCTACGGAACTCAAGTGATTGCCAATGCCCAGCAGCTGGCAGCCCAGCTCCAGCAGCGGGGTATTAAAGTGGTCTCTGACGGCACCGACAACCACTTGGTGCTAGTCGATCTGCGCTCCATCGGCATGACCGGCAAGCGGGCCGACCAGCTCGTCAGCGGGGTCAATATCACCGCCAACAAAAACACGGTTCCCTACGACCCTGAGTCGCCCTTTGTCACCAGCGGGCTGCGTCTGGGATCTCCGGCCATGACTACGCGGGGCATGGGCCAGACCGAGTTCACCGAAATTGCCAACATTATTGCCGATCGCCTGCTCAACCCAGACGATGCCACCATTGCCGAGCATTGTCAGCGGCGGGTGGCTGTGCTGTGCGATCGCTTTCCTCTCTATGCCCATCTGGGCGGGCCAGTGCCAGCCCTGGTCTAAGCCACCACTCAGCTCAGGCCAGGCTCCACCGTTACGAGCCCAATTTAAGCTCCGTGTAATGTCGCAGAAAGTGAGGGCACCCCCTTAATGATCTGTCATAATTGCATGGAGTTTTTGCTTATTTAGCAGACTCAGCCTATCCTATGGACTGTTTCGGGCCAGAATACTCTTTGGCCCAGCGCTAGCACCTCAGACCTAACGGCCTGGGGAAACCTGGGAAAAGGTTGTCGCCAAAGCATAGTGGGCTGCTGACGTAGAACCCGGCCCGCTGGGTACAGGGTTCTTAAAATAGGAGGGGTGAGGATGCCGTTCGTTTTCTATCATGTGCTGGCCTTTGGTATCTCCGCCGCGGTAGTACTGGGCACGACACCCATCGTGCGCCGCCTTGGCCTCAAAAGCGGTCGGGTAGACCAGCCCGGTGGCCGCAAAGTACATGACAAGCCCATGGTGCGACTGGGTGGGGTCTCCATATTCCTGGGAACACTGCTGGCACTGCTGGCGGTGTGGTCCCTAGGTGGGTTTATCGATGCCACTGGTGCCCACCTCGCTCCGCCGCAGGAGTTTCAAATTTGGGGCGTCACTCTGGGCGGGCTGGCCTTCTTTCTCATCGGCCTCACCGACGATTTGTTTGGCCTTTCTCCTATTAGTCGCCTGTTGATGCAGGCTATTGTGGCCACGATGGCCTGGTATGTAGGGGTCAGCATCGATTTCCTCACCATTCCCTTCTACGGACTGACCCAGCTTCCCGTTTTGATCAGCCTACCTGTGACTGTTATTTGGCTAGTGGGTATGGCCAACGCCATCAACTGGATTGACGGCCTCGATGGTCTAGCCGCTGGCGTCTCTGGTATTGCAGCCATGGTCATGCTGGTGGTTAGCCTGTTCATGAACGAGCCCGCCGCCGCTTTAATTGCTGCGGCGCTGGCCGGAGGTGCCTTGGGCTTCTTGCGCTACAACTTCAACCCCGCCAAAATTTTCATGGGCGATGGCGGAGCCTACTTTATGGGCTTTACCCTGGCCGGAGTAGGGGTTATTGGCCTGGTTAAGACGGTGACAACTGCGGCTGTGCTGCTGCCCTACCTGATCTTGGCGGTGCCCATTCTCGATATGTCGGCGGTCATTGTAGACCGGCTGCGGGCTGGCAAGTCGCCCTTTGTGGCCGATAAGCGCCATCTGCACCACCGGCTACTCCAGGCCGGTCTGTCTCACCGCGTGACGGTCTTATTCATCTATGTGCTGACCCTATGGGCGGGCAGCCTGGCCCTCGCTTTTGCTGGCGTTCCCAGTGGGTTAGTCTACGCCCTAGGGGCGACGGCACTACTCAGCTACACCGGCTGGCGGCTGCGGCAGCGCCCTCGCTGAGGGGCCGTAGGGGTAGTCATAGGCCTGGCGCAGGTTGTTAGCTCGATAGACGTGAATGGTTTCAGTCACCGCCCCACCCCGCCGCAGAGAAACGGTGCCTAAGGGTTCAATACTGTCAAAGAGCGGGCGGTACCGATCGAGAATGGTGTCGTCTTCAGTGAAGCGATCGATGGTCATGTAGAGCCCGTCTTGCCCCACCCAGTCCTGGGGGTTAAGCCAAAAGGCGAACCCACGCGGGTCTTGACTGAACGCGGTTACGGGTAGGTCAATCAGGGGGTGAATGGCCATGGCAAAGTAGCCTCCCAAATAATATTCGTTGGTAAAGACAAATCCCACCTGGTCGAGGGCAGAGGCGATCGCAGGGTCGCTGGCAAGCAGGCGCTGCATCTGAGTGGTGTCGAGTAGCTCAGTAGAGCCATCTTGCTGAACGGGGACTAAGCCACCCCCAATGGCGTAGATGCTGGGCTGCTGCAAAATACCCAGCCGCAGGTGCAGCAGCGCCACCATCGAGAGCGAGCCTAAAAATAGGCCTGAGCCCCACAGCCAGCGGCGAATCAGCCGAGGCCGCTGGCGCTGCCAGACCAGTACCTGAGCCGCCAGCAAAATGGCGATGCCCCAGTAGCCGGGTGCCGGCCAGGCGGGTAAAATCTGCTGCTTGCCCCCTAACAGGGTAAATAGCAGCATAATCGGCAGCGATAGCCAGAGAATCAGGGCTTGCTTATAGTGGTCCTGGGCTTCGCCACTACTCAAGCTGGGAGACACCCAAAACAGCACCTGTTTGCCGCTCTGCTTGGCCGCTACCCACCACAGCGGCAACCCAAACAGGGGAAATAAATAGACGATCGAAATCAGCCAGTAGCCCACCATTTGCCCTAGGCTAAAGCCGCTGCTGCCGGTGTTGCCGTCAAACCGCATGCCCAGCTGAAACCGAAAGGAAATCCAGTCGTGCTGGCTATTCCAGTACCAAAGCGGGAACAGGGTGAGGCCAAAGACAACAATGGCGAGCAGCAGCCAGGGCGATCGCAGCGCGGCGCGATAGGGCCGATAGGCCACACAAAAGCCCACCAGGCTAAGGCCCAGCACAAAGCCGTGGTATTTGCTCAGGCAAGCCAACCCAACGGTGAGCCCCAGGAGGGCAATGCGCCAAGTCGGCACATAGGTGGCTTTAATCAGGCCGTGGTGACCGAGGCGGCTACTGCCTGGAAAAAATTCCCAGGCGGCCACCAGCAGCGTGGCACTCCAGAATAAAATCAGCCCGTTATCGGGAGAAGTCAAGATCCCAAAGGCAATGGCAAACAGCGGAATCAACGTGACAATGGCCGCCGTCATTTGCCCTACCGCCGCCGAAAATAGCCGTGCGGCCGCCAGGTATAAAAGCCCCAGGCTAATGCAGTAAAACCCCAGCGCCCCCAGCCGCAGGGTAAGAGGCGAAACGATCCCAGTGAGCCACCAGCCCAACCCAGTGGTCAAGGCAACGATGGGTGGATGATCGAAGTAGCTCCAGCTGAGGTAGCGGCTGTAGAGGTAGTAGTAGGCCTCATCAAAGCCGGGCAGCATCCAAACCGCGACGATCGTGCGGTAGAGTAAGCCTCCCAGCAGCAGGGCTAGTAAGCCCAAGGGCCAGCCGAGGTGGCGATCGCCCCCGAGGACGGATTTTTGACCATTACTCCAACCGATCATTGGGCTTTCTCCCTTGCAC
>JBARVK010000698.1:0-2496 GCA_049646225.1 Nodosilinea sp. | reverse complement strand
GGGGCAAATCGCCTTTTGATCCTACCCGCTGATCAGGGGGAGAAGGGTATATTGACTGCAAGAGCGATTAACCTAATGCCTGGGCTGCGCCACCGCTGGGCATCGTTTTGGGGTCTGCCACTGGGGTTTATGGTACAGATTGATTCAGATTCGCCACTTTTGCTGGCTGTGGCTCAGCCGCTGATTCGTCCGGCTCGTGTGCAAGATATTGAGCGGCTCACCGATGTGCTTACCGCTAGCTTCTACGACTGTTCGGGCTGGCGGTACTGGGTGTACCCCTTCATTCGAATCGGGATTCAAGAAGACTTGAAGCAGCGGCTCAAAGCTCAGTCGCCTCGGTATGCCTGTCTGATGGCCATGGCACCTGCGAAGGTTGCGCCTGAGAGCTATGACGCCGCGATCGCAGGCACGATCGAGGCGTCGGTGCGCCAGCCCTGGCCCTGGCAGGGCGATCGCCACATCTACATTTCAAACCTGGCTGTGGGGCAGGACTGGCGACGGCAGGGAATCGCTAGTGCGCTGCTGCAGTCCTGCGAGCAGCTGGCCCAACAGTGGCGGATCTACGAGCTACGCCTCCACGTTATGGAAGACAACGTAGCGGCCCAAGCGCTCTATCGCAAAGCTGGATTTAGAGTGTTTCAAACCGAAGATACGCCCGCCTCTTGGGTCGGGCTACAGGCGCGTCGACTGCTGCTGCGTAAGGTGCTGACACCGACGGGCTCCTGATCCTAGTGCTCAAAGGCTGAATGATACTTACTATGCTGGCTCCCTAGCTCCCTAGCTTGCAGAAATAGTCCCTGAACTTCCGCCATTGCATACTGGCTGGCCCAACCGGATCACTTCACACAAACCTTAAGCTTTTGGGGTAGAAATTTATCCCTCCTTCAGCGCAGCTAAATACTTCTAAGCGGACGCACGAGCCATTTACCCTAGAATGAATACCTGAGATGCTATGGCGTCTAAGTCGCTCATAGATCAAGGGAATGGAACGTGTGGCCAGTCGCGCCGTTGTCGCTATGATGTGGCGGGGATGATCTCTAAATTTGAGCAGCATAGTTTAGGGCCAGGTGCCGGAAACCCCCTAGGTTTTCCTGGCCTGTTTGAGGCGTCTCAGCCTGCCCGGCCTTCCATCGTGAACCCAGTGAGCCGTCTCTCAAACCCATTTTTTGAGTCCAACCTACTGCTGTCAGAAGATGATGATATTCTGGCCAAAGTTCGGGGTGGTGAACTGTGGGTGGTTAACAGCCGCCGCCGCAATGGGCTGATTATTCACAAAGAGTTTTATACCGAGTTTGCTGGCCCTGGGGCCGCCGTTGGCGGTGGGCTCGATACCGACTGTCGAGCGGTTATTCCCCTGGGGAGTCTGTCGCTGATTTCGCCTGAGTCAGCCGAAGCCCAGCAAAAAGCGCTCAAAATTCGCCTCCAGTGGGTGCGGCTGACTCAAAACTTTACCGACAAACCCGTGCCGATCGATCGCGCCCAGCTGATTCTGGAGCAGTTTAAGAGCTACTTTGACCAGAACATCGTCGATCAGGTACCCGACGAAGCCTTTGCCCTGCTGGTGGGCGTACTGCCCTACACCGTGCAGCGGGCCAGAGCGCTGGTGTAGGGGCACCGCAGACAGCGCCCCTATAGTAAAGGCTACACCTGCTGAAGGTGAGCCAGGGTGCGCTGATTCTCTGCTGGGGTGCCGATGGTGATTCTCAAGCCGCCGCCGGTGTGGCGCACCAGCGTTCCCTGCACCCGCAACCGGTTAAACCAGCGTTCCAGTTCCGTTTGGATCGGTTGGTTGAGCTGGGCCGGGGGGCGTCCGTAGAGGAAATTGGCGTCGCTGGGCCACAGGCGCAGGGGGGTATGCTGGGCGATCGCGCTAGCCAGCTCTCGGCGCTGCTGCTGAATCTCGGGCACCACAGCCAGCAATTCCTGGCGGTGGGCCAGGGCCAGCTGGGCGGCGGCCTGGGTCAGGCTGGGCAGGTTGTAGGGCAGGCGCACTTTTTCGAGCGCCTGGGTGAGGTCTGGATTGGCCACGGCGTAACCCACCCGGTAGGCCGCCAGCCGAAAGGCTTTAGAAAACGTTCGCAACACCACCCAGTTGGGTCGCTTCACGACGGCATCGACCGTGGTCTGCTGGCTAAACTCAAAGTAGGCTTCGTCTACAACCACCAAAACATCGGGCGGTAAGGCCTCTAGCCAGGCGATCTCGGCAGCGGTAAGGGCATTGCCCGTGGGCGAGTTGGGGTGCACCATAAACACCACCCGCACCGGAGCGCCCTGGGGGTGATCGATCGCCTGCTGAGCTGCCGCCAGATCGACCTCAAAAGTGTCTTCGCTGCGGCCTACCGTGACGACAGGAATGCCCAGGGTGCGAGCTAGAATGCCGTACATCGAGAAGGTAGGGGCGGCAACCAGCACCGAGCCTGCGCCGCCCAGGCAGGTGGCAATCAGCAGCGATCGAATCAGCTCGTCAGAGCCGTTGCCCACGGAGATGTGGTCCGC
>JBARVK010000697.1:0-2363 GCA_049646225.1 Nodosilinea sp. | reverse complement strand
CCGTTGGCCCCACCGCGCATGTCGGAGCAGCGGAAAGTGGAGGCCGAGGCCCAGGCGGTTGACACTAGTCGGGATACCGACAGGCCCGAAGCCAAAATCTTTTGCTTCAGGGAAGCCGCATCCTGGTCGTCAATCAGCTCATGGTCGACGGCGGGGATGGGATCTTGCCAGAGGAAATCTTCTGCGGGCACCTCTGGGCCGAGATAGCGCGCTTTTGGCCCCATGTCGCGGTGGGTCAGCTTAAACCACGCTTTAGCAAACGCCTCAGCAAACTCGTCGGGGTTATTGAGGTAGCGTCGCGAAATCGGCTCATAGATAGGGTCCATCTTCATAGACATATCTGCCGTGGTCATCATCGGGGCGTGCCGCTTCGATGGATCGTGGGCGTCGGGCACTGTTTCCGCACCCGCGTCGCCCTTGGGCTTCCACTGCCACGCTCCGGCGGGGCTCTTGGTCAGCTCCCAGTCGTACTTAAACAAGGTTTCTAGGTAGGTGTTGTCCCACTGGGTAGGGGTAGGGGTCCAGGCCCCTTCAATACCGCTGGTGATCGCATCGACGCCGACCCCGCTGTTGAAGGTGCTCTTCCAGCCCAGCCCCTGATCGACGATGGTGGCCCCGCCAGGCTCAGGTCCCATGTGGCTCTCTGCGCCCGCACCATGGCACTTGCCAAAGGTGTGCCCGCCAGCGGTCAGCGCGACGGTCTCCTCATCGTTCATCGCCATGCGTTTGAAGGTCTCGCGAATGTCGCGGCCAGAACCCAGTGGGTCAGGCTCACCATCGGGCCCCTGAGGGTTGACGTAGATCAGACCCATCTGCACTGCTGCGAGAGGATTTAGCAGCACGCGATCGCCTTCGTAGCGCTCGTTACCCAGCCATTCTTGTTCATTACCCCAGTAGATATCTACCTCTGGCTCCCAGACATCTACGCGGCCACCGGCAAAGCCCAGGGTTTTAAAGCCCATCGACTCTAGGGCGCAGTTGCCCGCGAAGATCATCAGGTCGGCCCAGGAAATTTTATTGCCGTACTTCTGCTTGATCGGCCAGAGCAGCATGCGGGCCTTGTCGAGGTTGGCATTGTCGGGCCAGCTGTTTAGCGGCTCAAATCGCTGACTACCCGAGCCCGCTCCGCCGCGACCGTCACCAATGCGGTAGGTACCGGCACTGTGCCAGGCCATCCGAATAAAGAGCGGCCCGTAGTGGCCGTAGTCGGCGGGCCACCAGTCCTGCGACGTGGTCATCAGCTCATAGACATCCGCCCTCAGAGCGGCTAGGTCGAGACTCTTGAACGCTTCGGCATAGTTGAACGACTCATCCATCGGATTGGCCTTGGCCGAGTGTTGGTGGAGCATGTTCAAATTCAGCTGCTTCGGCCACCAGTCTCGGTTTGAGGTGCCCATCCGGGTCAGCGGCCCGGCCATCACCGGGCACCTGCTGACGCTGCTGACTCCATTGGACGCTGCGGGCTGAGGAACACTAGATTCCATTCTGTCGGTGCTGCTTGAGGCCAGCACCGAAGATAGGGCTCGCCAGATTTCCATCAGCCGTCCGCTCATAGGGAACGGGCATCTCATTGGATTACTTGTCATAGTTTCTTCCTGTTGTGGGTTCACGAGCACACAAGTCGTACTCGTTACGACTTCTTGTAGAGCAAGCTTACATCAATCGCACGTGCTTTGCAGATCTTGAGAGGTTTGACAGTTACAACTCGTAATGTCTTGGAGAGGTGGGTGGGTTGGGGAAGGCCTTCATGCGGATCTGTTTGGGTAGATTGACTTACGCAGAGAGCATGGTTTGCCACATCTGCATCAGCACAGCTGTCTGTTCGGGTTGTTCAGCCTGAGGATTGATGTAGTGCAGCATCGTGGCGGCGTTAGAAACCACCGGTATGGTCTCAAAGCCCTCTCGTTCCACAAACATTTTTTCGATCAGGCCGTCTTTTACCAGCATGGAATAGCGCCGCGATCGCGGCCCCATGCCGTGACTAGAAAGGTTCACTAGCATGTCCATAGCGCGGGTAAAATCGCCGTTTACATCGGGAATAAAGCGCACCTGATCGGCGCCTTCTTCTTGCGCCCAAGCCGCTAGCGAAAATGGATCATTCACCGAAATGCAAAGAATGTCATCAACGCCGTTGGCTCGAAATACTTGGGCATACTCGTTGTAGGCTAATAGCTGAATCGGGGAATGGGGACAGATAAATGCCCCCGGCACCGCAAATACCACCACGGTTTTGCGATCGAAAAGATCTGCGGTAGAAAGGGCGTACCCACCGACCTCGGCAACCATGCGAAACGTTACTTGAGGGACGCGCTGGCCCTCATGATTGAAGACCATTGGCCCTAAATCTTTACTCGCATCTAGCA
>JBARVK010000696.1:0-6779 GCA_049646225.1 Nodosilinea sp. | reverse complement strand
GGGAGAGAGAGATGGGGGAGGTGGGGGAGATGAGGGGGCAAGCCAATATCTAAACTTCAAAAGCTAGAAGGGCTAAGCCTTGGATTCCTCTGCTGGTTCGGATGATGTCAGGTGTTCGGCGGTAGGTGCTTCGGGCGATGCCGTTGTCCCTGGAGCCGGTTCGGTGGTGGTGAGGTTGAGGAAGACGTCTTCGAGGGTGGCCTGCTGGCGGCGCAGCTCGTGGAGTTCCAGCCCGGCGTTGACAAGGGCGGCAGACATGATTGCGCCCAAACTCCGATCGGCTTCTGCACTTACCCGCAGCCGGTGATGATACTCCGGCAGGTGCTCTAGACCGAGCAGCGACACCTGGCGCACGGGGGACAGCTCGCTTAACAGGCGCTGAGCTCTATCCACATCGCCTTTGATCTCGAGCTCGTAGGCCGATTCGCCCGAGAGGCGGGTGGTGAGGTTGTCGGGGGTGTCGGTGGCGACGACCTGGCCGCGGTTGATGATGGTGACGCGATCGCAGGTCATGCTCACCTCCGGCAAAATGTGGGTGGAGAGAATGATGGTATGACTCCCCGCCAGGCCCTTAATCAGCTGCCGCACCTCGTTGATCTGGCGCGGATCCAAACCTACCGTTGGTTCATCGAGAATGATTACCGGCGGATCGTGAATAATCGCCTGGGCGATGCCCACCCGCTGGCGGTAGCCCTTGGAAAGCTTGCGAATTAGCACCTTGCGCTTGTCGAGCAGACCGCAGTGGTCCATAGCAATATCGGCCCGCTTGGGGCGCAGGTCGGCGGAGACGCCCTTGATTTTGGCCACAAAGTTTAGAAAGCCCTGCACCGTCATGTCGGGGTACAACGGCGGCGACTCGGGCAGGTAGCCAATCCGCTGCCGCACCGCCATCGAGTCGGTGTGGACGTCGTAGCCAGCCACCCGGGCGGTGCCTTCGGAGGCGGGCAGGTATCCCGCCAAAATTCGCATGGTGGTGGTTTTACCCGCCCCGTTTGGCCCCAAGAAGCCCAAAATCTCCCCAGGCTGCGCTCCGAAGGTGATGTCTTGAATGGCCGGGGTAGACCCGTAGGCTTTACTCAGGTGCTCAACTTCAATCATGGGTGTAGAACCGCCAGCAAACCAGTGGATATTGTACTGCTGATTACAGTAGCGATTATTTCTCCCATTGCGTTTAAGTAGCCAAATCTAATTCAACCCCTCACCCCCTCCACCTTCCCCATCTCCCTCATCTCTCGCTAGACCCTCTACTACAATGACCATGTCCATTTGGCCGAAAGCCATCGCTTAGAATGGATCTATTCAAGCGTCAGGTGTGGATCAACTTCCTGGGCTTGCTGCCTGGTAGCTTGGTCACGATCTTAGTTATCGCTATTGCCTTTCTGCGCTTCTATGACGAACAAGACTTCCAATTCCTCAGCATCGTCGCCCAGCCCCAAGCCTGGAGCAACCGACTCACTGTGGCAGCCCTCTTGGCTACACTGGCTAATTTCGGCGTTGAGTGGAACCGTCGAAATCGAGAAGGAAACCGCGAGGCTGAAGAAAGAGACCGAAGAGCTGAGGCAACAGAACGCGAGGCTGAGAGAGCAGAACGCGAAGCTCGCCGAGATCGACAGGAAGTTCGACGAAATCGACAGGAAGTACGCTACCAGAAAGCTCAAATCCGATACCAACTAGACCCCGGCGAGGCAAACCGACAAGAGCTAGAGTCGGTGTTGGCAGCGCTTGAAGAGTACGAGCAGACTCTTGACGAAGCTCTCAACTCCTAACCTTTGGGCAGGGTTGAGGATCTCGGGTCGCAAGCGAACAGTGGTCGATAAGACAGGGCTGCTGGTAAGCATCCTCGGTCTCAAGCGGCGGCGGCGGCTGACCAAAGATCATTTCGCAGCTAAAGTCTTCGAAGTTCGGCACCATGGTGAGCGGGATGCCGAAGTCTTCGGTAAAAAAGCGCTGGGTGGGCAGCTTGCACATGTTCACACACATACCAACGCAGCGGCTTTCATCTAAGTACCGACACTTTTTAATGTGAACGCCGCTGCGCTGCTGGCGCATCTGCCCCTGGGCATCGACGAAGTCTACGGTTTTGACCTCGCAGGGGCCAACCAACCACTCAAACAGCTGCGTGGCAAACCAGGCGTTGAGTTCACATACCAGTTGGGTGGGCGAAAATACAGTGCGAATCAACCACAGCACCTGGGTGGGCACCAGAGACTTCAGCACCACAGCCACCAGGGCTTGCTGCTGTTGGGCATTGCGGCCCTGCATGATTTGGTTGGACAAATCGACAAACCCGTCGTAGCCGCTGCGGGCGGTGTCTTTGCCCACGGCCTTCGCCATTTTGCGGCTGAATAGCCAGATGAACAGGCGATCGCTCCATCCATCCTGATAAACCGCTTTTTCTGAGGTGGGGCCAAGACCTGTGGCCGGAGGCGATGCCATAGCAAACCAGGAATACGTACTTACCCTAGAGTAGTGCTTACCCCAGCTGGGTGACAGTGCCCCCGCAGGGGTAAAGCCCGAACTAACCCTCGACGCTGCCCGCAAATTGCTGAGCATAAAACTGGGCGTAGCGGCTCTGGTTGGCCAGCAGCTCGCGGTGGGTACCAGCCTCAATGACCTGGCCCTTTTCCATCACCAGAATGCGGTCGGCGTCGCGCACGGTAGCCAGGCGGTGGGCGATGATGAAGACGGTGCGATCGCTCATCAACCGCTCCAGCGCCTCCTGCACCAGGGCCTCCGACTCGGCATCGAGGGCGGAGGTGGCCTCATCCAAAATCAGAATGCGGGGGTTGAGGAGCACCGCTCGGGCGATCGCCACCCGCTGCCGCTGCCCCCCCGAGAGGTTGACGCCGCGCTCGCCCATCCAGGTGTAATAGCCCTGGGAGAACTGGCTAATAAAATCGTGAGCATTGGCAATGCGAGCCGCGGCCTCGACGGCTTCAATATCAAAGTCTTTTTGGCCAAAGGCGATGTTCTGGGCGATTGTGCCCGAAAACAGCGTGGTTTCCTGGGGCACTATGCCAATTTGTCGCCGCAGACTGCGCAGGGTAACGGTGGCCACATCGACATCGTCAATAAAGATCTGGCCCACCTGGGGGTCGTAGAAGCGGGGCAGCAGGTTCACCAGGGTGGATTTTCCCGCCCCTGAGGATCCCACCAGGGCAATTTTTTCGCCGGGCAGCGCCAGCAAATCCAGGTTGCGCAGCACTGGCTCGTCGGCTTCGTAGCCAAAGGTAACGTTGCGGTACTCGACTCGCCCGGTCACCTTCGGCAAATCGATAGCAGTCGGTAGCTCACGCACCGCCGGTTCGAGATTTAGCAGTTCGATCACGCGATCGACCGAGGCTTCGCCCTGCTTAAACTCGCCGTAGTTAATAATGACGTGGTTGACCGGGTCAATCAGCATCAGGGCGGCCACCACATAGCTGCCGAAGGACGCGCCCGTCAGGTTGCCCTCGGAAATTTGCCAGGTGCCCACCAGCAAAATTAGCATCACCACCACGGCGTAGGTAAAGCCCACCACCGGGTACTGCACGGCCTGCAGCCAGGCGGCTTTGTACTTAGCCTGACGATTTTTTTCGGCCTCTTGGGTAAAGCGTTCGACCTCGTAGTCTTCGGCGGCGAAGGCCCGCACCAGGCGAATGCCGCTGAACACTTCGGTGACCAGCGACGATAGATCCGACACCAGGTTTTGGCTGCGCCGCGAAAATTTCAGCATTTGCTCGCCAAACCACCCCGCCAGTATGGCCAGAATGGGGACTAAAAACACCGCCGTCAGGGTGAGCTGCCAGTTGAGGTAGACCATATAGCCCAGCACCACCACCAGCTGCAGCACCGAGGGCAGAAAATCGTGGAACAGCTTTTGCACCACCTCGCCAATGCGATCGATGTCCTCGGTGAGGCGGTAGGAGAGATCGCCGGTTTGGCTGCGCTCGAAATAGGTCAGGCTGAGCCGATGAATGTGGGTATAGACATCGCGGCGCAGGTTAAAGGCTACTTCTAAGGCCGCCTTGGCCATCAGCGAATCTTGGATATACTGGCCGATCTTTTGCACCGCAAACCCAGCCATGGTGATGGCGATGAACCGAATCACGACCGGCACATTGCCCGCTGCTAGCTGCTCTAAAATGTTGCCTGACAGCCAGGCTAAGATTGGCCAGTAGGCGACGAAGATAATCGTTCCCAGCAGTGCCTGAAATATGGTGGGCCACTCGCGCTTTACGTAGGGAGCAAGCGTCCAGTAGTTGGAGCCTTGGGCGGGGCGCTTTGGGGTCAAGGGAAACCTTCGCGATCGCGATCACTGTTCAACCAAGCTACCAGGTTTAGGCTCGTTCTGCATTTGACCCTGGGCCATTTTGAGCTACTACCTTTAGCCTCTCGGTTGAGCCCAGACGGCAAAGCACTACAATCGACCCGTAGCCTATGTTTGAGGAATGGATTGCGGATGCCTACGGTTGTTGTCGCCACCGGAAACCCCGGCAAGCTCAAGGAAATGCAGGTGTACCTAGACGATCTGGGTTGGCAGCTGACGCTCAAGCCCGATGAGATCGATATTGAAGAAACCGGCACTACATTTTTGGCAAATGCTCGTTTGAAGGCAGCGGGAGTAGCTCAGGCGCTGCACCAGTGGGCGATCGCCGACGACTCGGGCCTGGCGGTGCAAGCCCTCGGCGGGGCCCCGGGCATCTACTCGGCCCGCTATGCCGACAGTGACCCAGCTCGCATCAATCGCCTGCTGAAGGAGCTAGAGGGGCAGCGCGATCGCAGCGCCCAGTTTGTCTGCGCCCTGGCGCTGGCCAATCCTGCCGGGGAAATTGTCTTAGCGACCGAAGGCATTTGTGCTGGGGAAATTTTGCTGGAGCCCCGGGGTACCGGCGGCTTTGGCTACGACCCAGTGTTCTACGTGCCTGCTCTGGGCAAAAGCTTTGCCGAAATGCAGCCCGCGCAAAAAGAGGCCGTCAGCCACCGCGGTATGGCCTTCAACCAACTGATGCCTGACCTCAAAAAATTAGCTCTAGAGTGACTCCAACCATTGCCGGGTCATTCTAGAGCTGAAGGTTGAGCATCAATAGCGGTAGCTGCGATCGCGCCACCGCTGTTGCCCTTTAAAGCCCAGCTTAGGCCTGAGGCCCAAACTCGCTCAGATTATGCCTCGCGGTTGAGGAAATCTTGCAGCTGCCCCAGAGCAGCCCGACCAATGTTAAACACAGCCCAGCTTGCGGCTACAGCAATCGGCAGTAAAACAACAACGACTCGCCAGTCCATCGGGCATGCCCTCCTAAAACGTTTTACTTAAACAGTCGTCATAATTTTCTCATAATGTACACCAGATGGGGCGATCGCAGGCAGAGAGATTTATTGGCAGCGCCAGATTTCCGTCGGGGCTGACCGTTGAGGGCTGGGCCGCTGGCCTGGCCTTACCCACCGTCGATTGCTACAGCGCGGTCGCCCCGTTCGCCCGTTCAGAGCGCGGTGCAAAGGGTTGCGCCAGGGGCTCGCCGATGAAAATGCCTTGCCCCGGCATCAGCACGCTCTTCCAGTAGGCTTCGATCAGGGTGTCGCCGCTCTGGTAGTGGGCCATCAACACACCGGGGTGGGGAAACTTTTGTGGAAAGTTGCAGGGTTCAACCACGGTGCCATAGCTGCCGGTGGCTCCCGCCTCAAGCCAGCGCAGGCTGCTCATCTGGGGGCTATCGGTGAGCTGACCACCGAGCGAGGTCAGGTGGTCGGCAACAGCACCAGGGCGGTATTGGTTGGCGTCAAGGGTAGGCACCTGAGCTAACCCGGTGAAATAAAACATCACATCTCTGCGGCCAATCAGCTGGTCGTTGTCGATCACCTGAATCTCAAACTGGGGGCCGAGCTGGGTCTGGATCGCTGGGTAAAAAGGCGATCGCACGTTCCGCGCCGGGTCGCTGGTATTCATGAGATACGCCGTTCCGGTGGGGTGCGTACCATCGGCCGCGATACCACGGTCAATGAGCGCCTTAGCGTTGTCCAGGCCGGTGGCCGCCAGGACCATAGTGGGATAAAACTGGGGGCGATCGGCAGGCTCAATGCGATCGCGGTTGAAATATGGGTTCACCGCCGTGGCTTCACATCCCTGGGCGCAAAAGGCTTCATTAAAGCCCAAGGCAAAGGCCGTGGTGATCGACATGCAGCCCACCCGGTAGGGCTGCGCCCAGGTTAAGGCATAGGCCTGCACCCGATCGGGGGTTTGCGCCTGCACCGCCGCGTAAATCGCTGTAAAGGCCTCTACCGAAAGTGTCGTGTGGTCAGGGTCAAACTCAACCCAAATCAAATTTTCGGGCGGAATGTTGCGCCGTCGCTGGTAGTACTCAGCAATTTGCCCGCTGAGGCGATCGCGCCGATTGACAATCACGCCCAAACTGGCCGCCGTCAGCTGTCCAGGCTCCTCCGGTCTGGGTATGGCTGTCGCGAATGGACTGCCCGACCGCAACGGATAGCAGGCGGTCGTCGCCAAAAATGTTAATCCTGCCAGACCGGTAGCCCAGTAGTGAGAAAGCGGCATTGCGATTCATGCTAGACCCGCCGCCGACGGGCGGTTAACTCTCTTTTCGCGGCTCCCGTCAAAAACCAGGACAGAACTGCGGGCCGAGATGGATAACGGTTTGCGGCAGGTTGCGATCGCACCGGGCGCAGCCAGGGGTTAGGGGAGCCTGCAAAAGAAAATTGGGTAAGGGACAATAGCCCCTGTACCCAAACCAAAAGTTGTCATGAGTCTATCGTCTACCCTGAGTCAATGGCTAGAGCGTACTGAA
>JBARVK010000695.1:0-6398 GCA_049646225.1 Nodosilinea sp. | reverse complement strand
CTGGACAGAACAAGATCAGCTTGATCTCACGACCTTTTCTCTTCAATATGCGATGACTACGTTTCCTGACGATGAGGAGGTGACGTAGTGAGCTGCAATCCAGGTGACGTATTAACCGTTGATTTTCCTGGTGTGACAGGCATTAAACGCCGCCCAGCTGTTGTCCTATCTTCTAACGAGTATCATGACCTTCGCCCTGATGTCATCATTGGCCTCATCACCTCTCAAGCCAAAAGACTGGGCACCACAGATTATGTGCTTCAAGATTGGCAGGCCGCAGGATTAAGGGTGCCATCCATTTTCCGCAGCTTTATCGTGACATTGCCTCGGTCCCCTAACCTGGTTGTCGTGGGTCATGTATCAGCACAGGACTGGCAAGGCATTACAGCTTGTGTCAAAGTTGCCTTAGCTGTGACGGATGGCTCATGATTCTTAATTCTAAGTCGGTGAGTAGGCCATGTGCAAAAGTTGAACCCAGCAAAAGGGAGAGACAATGCGACGTAGACAAAAGACTTTTACTGGCCAAAAACTAAGCTTCTAACAGTATTCTGGCAGCCAGTTAGAAAGGAGCAAAGAGGTGCTAGCAAAAACCCCATTTGCCCATCACACTGGCAACACTTTATCTATCCACTCCCTATCCATTCACCCAATTGCCATGACCGACAGCTTTAACCACGTCACCTGCCCCAAGTGCGGCTACGAAGAAAACCCCACCACCGCCCAAAAATGTGAAATTTGCGGCCAAGCGCTCAAAAAGAACAAGGCGTCCATTACCCCCATCATCGTTGGAATTGCGGCATTACTCTTTTTGGCAGCGCTGGGCTTTACGGGCTATAACGCCTTCTTCCGCAACCGGGGTACCCAGCCCACTACCCCGGCTACAGCACCAACGGCTCCCGTCGACCCAATCGCTGATTCTGGCACGTCGTCTACCGCTGCCACACCGACTACAACCCCAGGCCAGCCCGCAGATGTTGCCAACGCCTTGAGCTGGGGAGAGAGAGTTCTCTTCACCGATGCTCCCAATGCCGACAAGCAAAGCGGAGCCGCTGCCTACGCCGCAGGCGACTACGCCACCGCTGCTGCCCGCTTTGAGGCCGCCCGCCAGGCTGTTCGCAACGACCCCGAGGCGCTGATCTACTTCAACAACGCCAAGCTGGGGGCTACCCCGGCCCTGGGCATTGCCGCCGTGGTGCCCATTGGCGACACCCCTAACACCGCCCGCGAACTGCTGCGGGGCGTGGCCCAGGCCCAAGACGAAGCCATCAGGGCCGGCACCCCCATCAAGGTGCTGATTGCAGACGATCGCAACGATGCCAGCCAGGCGGCGGCGATCGCCAACGCCCTCGTTCAAGATGCCAATGTTGTCAGCGTGATTGGCCACGGCACCAGCACCACCACCCTGGTCGCCGCCCCCATTTATCAGCAGGGTCAGCTGCCGCTGATCGCCCCCACCAGCACTACCACAGAGCTGGCTACAATGCCCAGGGAGGGGGGTAATTTTGTTTTTCGGGTGATTCCCAGCGACCAGTTCACCGGCACCACCCTGGCCCGCCACATGCTGACCTTGGGCAAGACTAGGCCCATCGTGTTCTACAACTCCCAAAGCTCCTACAGCAAGTCGCTGCAAGACGCGTTTTCCACCACCCTAGGGCTAGAGGGGGGGCAAGTGACTAAACTGGTCGATCTTTCCCAGGGCAACCCAGCAGCGGAGTTGCAGGGCAGCGGGGCCGATGCCGTGGTGCTGCTGCCCGACTCGGCCACCTTTGACGGTGCAATCGCCGTAGTCCAGGCCAACCAGGGCCAGCTGCCAGTGCTAGCTGGCGACGCTTTCTACCGCATTGATGCCCTAGAAAAGGGCGGCGCTAGCCTAGTTGGCACGGTAGTAACTGTGCCCTGGCACCCGCTCAAGTCAACCCCGCCCTTTGCCCAGACCTCCTCTAGCCTGTGGGGCGGCGATGTCAACTGGCGCACGGCCCTCAGCTACGACGCGTTTCAGGCCCTGAGCGCGGCCCGCACCAAAGGGAATGTAGCTCCTGGCAGCGATACCTCAGGGCGAGCTGCGATCGGACAGGCGTTGGCCAATCAAGGGTTCTCCGCTAATGGATCCACAGGGGCAATTGGCTTCTTGCCCTCGGGCGATCGCAATACAACTGTCCTCTTGGTCAAAGTGCAGGCGGGTAATCGCTCTGGCACTGGGTTTGATTTTGTGCCCTTGCCCTAGCTGATCCGGTGCGTTCGCGCGGTTGCCTAACTGTTGTGCAATGTCCAAGGCCTAACCTGTCTATCAACGTAATAAAACGCCTCGGGCGGCTTCTACGGTGTTAGGGTCATCCGCCTGAGGTGATGGGGTAACCCGCTGCGCGACCCGGCATCACAGCCCTAAACAGTCGCTCCTCAGCCCGGAGCCAGGAGGTCGATCAGGGTAGGGTCTATCCAGTACAGGCCGGCCAACCCCAGCAAAAGCAGCAGCGTACTGGCGAGCAGCCAGAGCGGCCAGTGGGGGGTTGGAGAAGGGTGAGGCATGGTAGCACTTGCTAGGTGGAGAGGGGCTGGAGTCCGCATCTGCTGGACGAGGCATCGGGTACCCGGTGTTTCAACGAGAGCGGTCTGCTGGTGCTGTAATTGTTCTGCTGGCAACCACTTTACTGCGATTGTTCTCCGCTAGCTGGCACTCGAGATCTCCTCGGGCAAAATCCCCTCCCTAAGAAACGGGATAGGGTTGTTACAATTTTTAAGGGCTTTCCTAAGAGAGGTGCCCAATCGCTGAATTATGGGGTTAAACGGAAATGGCGGTTAACTGTGCAGTAGATTGCAAAGACGGCTGTGTGCTGGGGAACGACTGTCCCAACCTGAAGTACACCGCTGAAGCCTCAAAATTTATTTCTGACACGTCCCTCGACGCAATGCTGGCCATGGCTGACGAGGCGGTGCGGCGCAAAATGATGGAGCGGGCCTCGCAGCCGCCCAAATGGGTGTTGCCAGAGGATTAGACGGTGTGATTAAACGGCGCTGTTTTGCTCTTTCAGAGCGGCTACGCCAATGCCCGCCCATAGCTAGAAGGTGGGCCTGTGCTATCGTGTGACAAGCAAGTTGTTAGTAGCATTACCGGCTTGGCATCGTCCTTAGTTGAGTACATCTCCTTATAACTTTCTGCTTTTTTCTCTCTCTACTTGGAGATGTGTCCATGTCGATTTACGTAGGCAACCTGGCCTTTAGCGCCACTCAAGACCAGCTCACCGAGGTCTTTGCTGAATATGGTGCCGTTAGCCGGGTGAGTATGCCCACCGACCGCGAAACCGGTCGGCCCCGCGGCTTTGCCTTTGTAGAAATGGAAAGTGAAGCCGACGAAGATGCCGCCATTGAAGCCCTTGATGGCGCAGAATGGATGGGCCGCGATCTTAAGGTCAATAAGGCTCGTCCCCGTGAATCGCGGGGCGGTGGTGGCGGCGGCGGCGGCGGCTGGAACAACCGTCGCTAGAAGCCTTCGATTCAGTCATGGTGATTGTGGCCACAGGCTGAAACAGCGATCGTACAGGTATCGGGTTCTGGCTGGCTGGGTATCGCAAACGCGATATCCAGCAGTTTTGAGCTGACGCTGTAGGCAAAATGTTTGAGCGAGCGTTAGCGAAGTTTCTCAGGAGTAATTAATGGCCCAGGTTGTATTGGGAGAAGACGAAAACATTGAATCGGCCTTGAGGCGATTTAAGCGAAAAGTGGCTCGGGCGGGAATTTTTTCGGATATGCGGAAAAATCGTCACTTTGAAACCCCGATTGAAAAGCGCAAGCGTAAAACCATCGCCCGCCAAAAGCAGCGCCGCTGGGGTTCAAAGCGCTAGACGTCAAAGGCTGGTTAATCGAGCCGAGTTGGCTATCCAAGTCACCGGCTCCACCAGGTTCTATAAATATTTTCGTAAAGGAAACCGGCTTATGCTAACCGAGTCAGCACAGCAGGTTTCGAAACTGCGTGCGCAGTTTTATCGTTCCTTTGCCGATGCTCTGGATGTGTCTGTCAACATTTCCAGAGAAAAATCTTATTCCAGTACACTGCCACGGGTGTCTTGGACGGACGATCAGGGGCGCTTGAACTATCTGTGCATGTACGCACACTCTGCCCCCGATCTGCTGCTACCCGATCGCCCGATGGTGCTTCGGGTTGGGGTCAACCTGGGGGCAGAGCTTGCAACCGGGGCTAGCGCTGCGCGGGGGCATCGCCGCTACAACTGGACTTGCCAGTTTTATCTCACGCTGATACCTCCAGAACTGTCTGCGGCCCTGCCCTGGATTCTTCAAGCCCTAAACCAGCCCCGTGGCCTCGACTTAGAAGCTCTGCCAGAACTGCCCTACAGCCTGGAAAGCAAGCCGGGGCAGGTCAACTCTCTGTGGACTCGCCACGCTCTCCAACAGATGCAGCAGCCCCAGGCGGCAGGGTTGGCCCACGGGGGCTGAGTCGGGGTGTTGAGCGCACAGGCGATCGCAGCGGCTCCTGGCCGCAGGTTATGCTCTACGTGCTTTAGCCAATATTTCTGTTAATCCAGATAGCAGCTGATTCAGATGGGCTGGCTGATGAGTCGCCATCAGGGTAATGCGCAGGCGACTGGTGGGAACGGTGGGCGGTCGTACTGCAGCCACCCACAGACCCAGTCGCTGCAGCGCTTGATTGATCGTCAAAATTGCCTCAGCCGAAGATCCCTCCAGGCAAATAATGGGCGACTCAGATGGCAGTCGCCGCAGCGTCAGCGCTGGTGCTTCAGCCTGGATCAGCTTGTCAAGCTGCTCTATAAACCGCCAAACGTGGTTCCAGAGGGCGGCGCGGCGCTGGGGTTCGTGCTGCACAATGTGCACCGCTGCTAGGGCCGCTGCCGTATCCGCTGGCGACAGTGCCGTGGTGTAAATCCAGCCGGGGGCTCGGTTGCGTAAAAAATCGATCAGAGGCTGAGACCCCGCTACGTAACCGCCTAGGCTACCTAGGGCCTTGCTGAGGGTGCCAACGGTAACCAGGGGGCGACCAGAGCAGCCCAGCTGTTCTACTGCCCCAGACCCTCGCTGCCCAAAAACCCCGGTGCCGTGGGCTTCATCGACCAATACCATGGCGTTGTAGGCCTCTGCCAAGTCAAGAATCTGCGGCAGCGGACACAGGTCGCCATCCATACTAAACACGCTATCGGTCGTGATCAGGCAGCGACGGTGGCGATCGCGGTGGGTCTCCAGCCGCATCTGCAAGTCAGCCACATCACCGTGGCGATAGTCCAGGGTCGTGGCGCCGCTAGCGGTGCTCCCGGCGCGAAGGCTGGAGTGATTGTACTCGTCGCCCAGTACCAGGTCTGGGGTGCCGACTAGGGCGGCGATCGCCCCCATATTCGCCAAATAGCCCGAGCTAAATACGATCGCATCATCGGTGCCCTTGAGCGCCGCGATCGCCCGTTCTAGCTCCCTGTGTAGCTCGCGGTGGCCGCTGAGCAGGCGCGAGCCAGTGCTGCCGGTACCGTAGGTCTGAATGGCCGCGATCGCGGCTTCCGCCAGCCTGGGGTCACTTGCTAGGCCTAAATAGTCATTGCTGGCGAAGTTGATCAGGGTCTGTCCCCGACGCTGCACTACGGCCCCAGACATTCCCTCAATGGCCTGAACCTCGCGGTAGCGGTGGGCGCGGCGCAGGGCCACTAAGGAGTTATCTAGCCAGTCATAGGGCGTTGTGCCCTTCGGTGAGCCTGTCTTGACCATTAGTCAGAGATTACGGTTGGAGCGCTGTTAAACGTTGGCAGCGCCGTCGCCGCCCCAGCGTTTAGGAACTACTCGCATCGATATCTGAAGATGTTTTATGGCCCGGCACTCAACGTTGTCAAGCAAGGAATCCCTCAACGGCCTACCGAGCTGAATCTGATTGCTCAGCCCGGTAAGCGGTGACGGTTATTGCCCTGGTAGGGCGTTGGCGTTGGTTTCGCGATCGCACTTCAGCACAATCACCCCTAGTGGTGGCAAGGTCAGATCGAGGGAGAAGGGCTGGCTATGGAAAGCCCAGTCCTCAGACCACTTGCCTCCCAGGTTGCCCATGTTGCTGCCGCCAAAATCCCGGGCATCGCTGTTAAAGAGCTCCTTGTAATAGCCCTTCTCCGGTACGCCCACCCGATAGTGGCTATGGGGCTGTGGCGTAAAGTTACACACCACCACCACAAAGTCGTCGGTTTCTTTGTCGCGGCGAATAAAGGACACGACGCTGTGGCGATTGTCGCTACAGTCAATCCACTCAAAGCCGGCCTGATCAAAATCTTGGGAATACAAGGCCGGTTCGCTCCGGTAAAACTCGTTGAGTTTACCCATAAAGTGCTTCAGGCTGGCATGAGGCTGATGCTGCAGCAGGTGCCACTCTAGGTCACCCCACACGTTCCACTCGCTCCACT
>JBARVK010000694.1:0-2676 GCA_049646225.1 Nodosilinea sp. | reverse complement strand
GATTGATCCGCGTCAGCGAAGCGGCTCCAGCGGCGAATCGTGCTGCCCAAACCCTGACCGTGGTTTCCAAAACTGATGACCGGGAGATAGTTCAATACGATCTGGAAGGTGCTGTTTTAAGCGCCAGTCCATCGCTCCACGATCGCCGCCAGTGGCGCGCCATTGCTGAACGAGTGTGATGTCAGTAGCTGACGATCGCCCCCAGGGACTTGAGCATGCGGGCTTCGGTATCTGAAAGTCCGGTGGCACCGCGAATATTGACGCCTTCGTAGGGGCGATCGGGTCGCAGGGTCTGCTGGCAAACCCCCGACTCTAGCGACCACACCCGAATTTCGTCATCCTGGCTGGCGGTAACCAGGTGGGTGCAGCTGGAGCTTACCGAGACCTGCCAAATATCTTGACTGTGGCCTTTGAGTCGATGGCGACACTGGTTGGTTTCAACCGCCCATACTTCTACCTGGGCACCCTGGCTAGTAATCGCGAGAATCTCGCCGCCTGGGCTCAGGGCGACCCCCTGTAACCACTGCTCGGTGGGGTGCTGCCACAGGCCTAGGGGGATCGTAACGTCCGCAGAGTCGTTCTGTATCAGGCTCCACCAGCGAACCGTGCCGTCGTGGCTAACGCTGGCCAGCCGCTCGCCCTGAATTGCCAGGCTATGCACTTGGTGTTGGTGACCGCCCAGGGTAAAGGCTGAGGCCGCCCCTGAAGACCCGGCTTGACTGCGCTGCCAAGGCCAAAGGCCAATAGTTCCCTCCCGCGACCCCACGGCAATCCATTGACTATCGGCGCTGAAGGCCAGGGCTGAGGGGTTTTCGGGTACATTCTCGAAATCACCTGAGGCCCTGCCCGTAGCCGTGTCCCAAATGGAGAGTCGCCCGTCGGCCCCAGCGCTGGCCAGCCACTGACCATCGGCGCTAAAAGCCAGCAGGCTAGTCGGGGTAGCGACAGGCCAGATCCACTGCCCCTGACCTGTCGCCGCCGACCAAAGCCGAATGGTATGATCATCGGCACTGCTGGCTAACCATTGGCCATCGGGGCTGAGGGCTACGGTGCGCACAGATCCGCCATGGCCCGTTAGCGTCCGAGGGCCGATCGCGTAGGGGCTGTCGGCCTGCACCTGCCACAGCCGCAGATGAGTGTCGTCGTGCCCGGTTAAAATTTTGCCGCCGCCAGCGTCGGCGCTAAAGGCCAAACACCCGACCCGGTGGGCCTGACTGAGAAAACTGCGCCAGCACTGGCCCTGCTCAGCGCTCCAGAGCTTGATGGTGTAGTTGCTGCCGGTGACAAAGTAACGACTGTCGGCGCTAAAGGCCAGCGCCCATACCGGTGCCCCCAACGATGGCAGGGTGTAGCAGGCGCGGCGCTCTGGAATATCCCATACCGAGACGCTAAAGTCCTGGCGGCTGCAGACCAGGTAGCGCCCGTCGGGGCTGACCGCCAGGGCCGGGAGAGCCTGCACATCGGCAGGCAAAATCCAGCAGGGCAACCCGGTATCCAGGTTCCAAATGGTAAGGCATTGGTCGTCGTAGCCTGCCGCAAAGGGAACGGGCGAGCAGGCGAGGTCGTTGGGGTCACAGAGAAACCCTGTGGTGCGCAAGCTGGCCGTCGATCGCGCCTGAAAATTTTGCAGCAGGGTGCGATCGCGCATCTGCCACAGACAGGCCCGCTGGTTATCACCGCTAACCAGGCGATCGCCCCTTGCACTATAGGTGAGGCTATGAATTGGCCCATGGTGGCCCTCTAGCTGACCCTGGCTGACCCCGGAAGCCAATTCCCACAGGCACAGCCGCCCGCTGTCGTCGCCTGAGGCCAGCTGGCTACCGTCGGGGTTAAAGGCCAGGGCACCCACGGCGGCCTGGTGGTCGTTGAGCACATCGGTTTGGTAGGTGGTGCCCACCGGCCACAGCCAGATGTTGCCGCTCTCGGTGCCCACCGCCAGCAGATCACCCTGGGGGCTAAAGGCCAGCGATCGCACTCCTTGAGACTGGTCTTCGTCAAACATCCACACCAGCTTGCCGCGGTTCAGATCCCACAGCAGCAGTCGGCCTTCGTGGTCGCCTGTGGCCAGGTAGCGCTGGCTGTCGGGGTCAGAGGCCGGACTAAAGGCGGCGACCGGGTCGCGCCCCAAAGCGGTAGCAAAGGCGGTGTCAGTAAACTGGGCCTGGCTAAAGTCAGCCCCCTGAAGACTGACCCGGCGCAGGTCAGCTTGATCAATGGCCTGGTGAGAAAAATCGGCCCCGCTCAGCCCTAGACCTAGATGCTGGCAGAGGTGAATCAGGTTGCTGGCACCATAGCCCGGCTGATTGGCTAGCCCAGTCAGCGCCTTGAGCAGGCGATCGCCCTTGGCGACCAGTAATTCATCGGTCGGGTAGCGCTGCTTCAGATTGTCACCGAGGGGCACCAGCATCGCCGTCCGCTGCCGCTCCTGCACCACTTCGCGAGCGGTCATGGTCACCAGGGGAAACCGCCGCAGCCAGTCGAGAGATTCTGTCTCAAGCTCGACTACCAAGACGGCCCGCAGTCGATCGAGCACGAGCGCCTGCACAATGGGCCCCAGGCTCAGCCCCAGATCTCCCTCGGCCCCGGGCAAACCCACTACCCAGCCGCGCCCCAGCACCGACGGCACTACTCCCTCTCCAGGGGCGGGCTGCAGCCTGGCGATCAGCTGGTCGCGGG
>JBARVK010000693.1:0-2267 GCA_049646225.1 Nodosilinea sp. | reverse complement strand
CACCACCATAGGCCGCCAGCTGATCCTGATTCACCCGAGTCCAGTGGGCCTGGGACGGCGTCATGGGGTAGCCCCCTTCGGCCAGGGCGATCGCAGGCTGAAGCAGGTCGGCCCAAGGCAGCCGACCAAAGCGCTGGTGGGCCTCGGCCCAGGAAGACACGCCCCCCGGCACTGTAATCGCAGACTGAGGCCCACGCTGGGGAATGGCCTTCAGCCCCAGGTGGGCAAAAGCGGCGCGATCGCACCCAGCCCCTGCCCGCCCTGACCCATTGAGACCATACAACTGCTGAGATTGAGCGTCGTAGCCTAGCCAAAAGGCATCGCCACCTAGCCCGGTCATGTGGGGGTAGACCACCCCCAGGGCTGCCTGAACAGCGATCGCAGCATCAACCGCGCTGCCCCCCTGGCTGAGCACGGTCAATCCGGCGGTAGAGGCCAGATGGTGGGGGCAAACCACCATGGCCGTAGCCCCCACCGAGGGGGAAGAAGAAGAAACCATACCGGATTTGTCTATGGGTACATCAACACTGAGCCTAGAACAACTGTCGCAGGATGCAGGATTAGGGAGTTGATTGCCGGTGCTGCCTGTAGCTCTGACAACGAGTTGCTCTGAACCAGCGGTAAGCCACCCAGTTTAGTCCCAAACCGACTAAAACCAACCAGCTCATCAGCGCCACCTGGTACCAGGCAACCGGCGGAATGGATAGATCCGCCCCCAGGTGGGCTACATTCAAAACCGAGTAGACAACCGTTAGCCAAAAATGACCCAGGCGATACCGTCGTGAGTCAAAAAAGCAAAGGCCTGCGATGGCCATCAGCGGCACGATAAAAAACACCAGCATCAGCCACAAAATTCCCGAAATTTCGCCGATGTCGGTAGCCACGTGGCCGTGGGGAGCCAGCACGCTCAAACCGCGAAACAACGGCATTAGGGCGAGCTGGGTGTGAAAGAGTGTACCCAGCAAAAATACGGTCCATAGGGCCATCAGCTGTTCGGCCATCGGTGGCCTACGGAATATTTGATCAGCCATGGCTTACCTCCTTGGCTAAAAAACGCTAGTGCAAGTCTTCCTCGCTGCGCTCAAGCTGGTTGTCCTGGCTGTGCTGAGTTTGCTGGCGCTGTTTTGTCACGCCCTGCCTCGCTTTTTCGTCTACCGTCTCGCTCGATAACTGGTGCAGAGTTTCCTCGCTGCGCTCAAGCCGATTGTTTTGGCTGTGTTCAGCCTGCTGGCGCTGCTGGGTTAGGAGAGCCCGAGCTTGTTCATCCTGGTTGGTCATGGCGACTACTCCCGACGGGTGATGTTTATACAAAGCAGAGGCAGAGCGGGATCGTGCGATCGCCACCTCAACAGCCGCTCTATCTCTATTATGTGAAACACCGCCAGAGTAGGGCCGCTGCCGATACGATTTTTAGTCTTCTATCCCGCCTCCGTCATCGTTCGAAACGAGCAAGGCCAAGCGTTGAAAGCGTTCTCTGAGAAAGAAGATACCCAACATCAAGAAACTCTGGTGCTGGATTCCTGCCTGCGCGGGAATGACGGGGTAAGTTCTTTCCTGGAAATCCCCTAACACCTGTTCTCTGCGCCCCCGGCTCCCTCGCCCCCCGGCAATTTCCCCAGACACACCCTACAAACCGATTCTGAAACTAGGGCACAGAGGCCGTAGCTACCGTTGTGTCATTCCCTAGAGGGCGAATGACCAGGGTGTTGAACAAACTAATATCCGTACCTTCCGGCACAGAAAGGTCAAAGGCACCGCTGGTTTGAGGCAGCGGCCCCAGGGCACTGGTGCGCTTGGCCATGTTGCCATTAATGGTTAAAAATGCATCCAGCATGTCGTCCTCGGCGGCAGTGGTGAAATCTTTGAGCGAAAGCGTAATGTGGCTGCCTACGACAGCGGCCCCTACGTAGCCACTGGCGGTGCAGCTTTCGGTACCGACAACACTGCCCATACGTTGATCTCCCTAGGGTCTAAAACGATACAGTCATTGTAAAAAGAATCTGCGCTTTGCTGGCTTCTGATGAACTGATCTTTGATGGACACCTTATTCGCAAGGCAAAGCCAGAAAGCCTCAGCCATCGTTGCCTCGCAGCCAGGAAAAACGGCCTCAAGCGGGTTCAGCCCACGAAAGCGCGATTGCTGTTGGCAAATGATGGGTTTTCACCACCCATTCCCGCGCCGCTGGCCGCTATCCTTGGTAAAAGAACCTAGTAATTACTCTCCCCTCTTTCACGGATGTGTCAGGGGGTTTTACAATAGTTCATATT
>JBARVK010000692.1:0-1962 GCA_049646225.1 Nodosilinea sp. | reverse complement strand
TCGCGAACCGCCTGCTGCATCCGCAGCATTTGTTCTTGATAGGTGCGGCGCAGCTGGCGCAGGTGGCGATCGTAGCCGCCGTTGGCCAAAAAGGCTGCCACGGTAAGCTGGGGCGCGATCGCGGTGTTTTGGTTGAGAATCGACTTCATGCGGGCAATGGCAGCGTGATAGCGCCCCCCCGCGCACCAGCCCACCCGCAGCCCCGGCGATAGGGTTTTGCTTACTGAGGCGCAGTAGAGCACCCGATGTTCGGTATCGAAGGCCTTGATGGCTTTGGGGCGAGTCCCCTCAAACCAAATGTCGCCGTAGACATCGTCTTCAATCAGAGGCGTATCGTACTGGTTGAGCAGATCCACCAGGCGCTTTTTCTGGCGGTCATCCATGCAGCTGCCCAGGGGGTTGCTGAAGTTAGACACCAGCAGCACAGCCTTGACCTCGCCCGTTTGCAGGGCTTCTTCTAGATGGGGCAGGCTGAGGCCGTCGCGGGGATGGGTCGGCAGGGTGAGCGCCTTTAGCCCCAGGCATTTTAGTGCCTCTAGCATGGCGAAGTAAGTGGGCGACTCGATCACCACTGTGTCACCGGGCTGGGTGAGTGCCTGCAAGCAAAAGTAAATGGCCTCGTTGGCCCCGTTGGTAATCACCATCTGCTCGGGATGCACCGAGCAGCCCGCATCGAGCATGCGCTTGGCTAACTCGGCCCGCAGTTCTGGTACCCCCAGCGGCGTGCCGTAGGAGTGAGCTAGGTGGGTGTTGTCGCGCAGTACCTTGCCCATCAGCCGGTTGAGCTGCGCGAGGGGAAGATGTTCTAGCGCTGGTAGCGCCGCCCCCAGCTGAATTAAGCCAGGATCGCGCATCAGGCTAATCACCTCAAAGGCGAGGGAAATATCGATATCGGTGGCCTGGCGGGGAGGCGCGGTGGGCGCAGGCTCCTGGGGCAGCTGCAGGTTGGTCTGTTTAACGTAGTAGCCCGACTGGGGCCGCACGACCACCATGCCCCGGTCTTCGAGCAGACGGTAGGCTTCCATCACGGTGGACGTGCTGACCGAGAGCTGAGCCCGCAGCTTGCGTACCGAGGGCAGGCGATCGCCCGGTTTGAGCGTGCCATCGGTAATCAATCGCTGCAGGCGATCGGCCACCTGCTCGTAGAGAACCTGGTGAGGAGCGAGGACGATGGGGGAGAGGGACATGGGGAGGGGGTTGGGGGTGAATGGGTCGGTGGGTGGGGAGGGAGACGAGGGTGGGGAGGGATACGAGGGGAACAGTTTTGGGGAGAATGGACGGTAACAGTTTCAAGGAATCTAACTGTTATCAACACAATTTATGCTAACTGCTTCTGTTCGGCTAGGGGCAGATCGAAGACACTTTAGCTAGGCCGAATCGATTCGCGCTGTTCCCAAGGCTTTCGCCGTTTTTAGAGGACAGCTCCATGAAACCCAATAGTTTGTACGCTCAGCTTGAGCTTATTCCAGAACCGCTAGAGCATTCTGCTCAATCCGACTATGCTCTTGGCCGGGTTTGGGCCAGGGCGAAGGCCTGCCTTCGCCCTGCGGTCATCCGCCTCGTGGCTTACCTGTGCGGCTCCGACAGCGTGAGGGTGGCTGTTAAGCGAGACCGCCAGGGCCAAACCGTGTTTGTAGTCTACGACTCGGTCAGCCAGCAGCGTCACACCTTTAGCTCTGAACAGGAGCTGCGGGTGTGGGTTGACCAGCGCTACTACCAGTAGACGGCAGCCCTAGGTTTGCGGTGACTACATAGAACTGTAAACTTTGCTTGACTAAGTAGACGGCAGGCTAATTTGAGAGCGCAGATGAGTAGGCTGGATCTGAGAAAACTCTCAAATCAATCCTTTTCTAACGTTCTCAACAGCCACCATGCTAGAGCCGCTTCGGAGTGTATTGGGTCACTATTGGCCAAAACTAACCTGGAAACTGTACTACTGGTTTATCGACCCCACTAAGGTAA
>JBARVK010000691.1:0-5468 GCA_049646225.1 Nodosilinea sp. | reverse complement strand
GGGGCAGAGAGAATCACCCGCTTGGCCCCCGCATCAATGTGCTGATGAGCGGTATCAAAGGTGGTAAATAGGCCCGTCGATTCAACCACGTAGTCGGCCCCAAGGTCTCCCCAGGGCAGGTTAGCCGGGTTGCGCTCCGCTAGGCAGGGAATTTTCTTGCCATCGACGATAATACCGTCCTCAACGGCTTCGACGGTGCCGTCAAAACGCCCATGGGTAGAGTCGTACTTGAGCAGATAGGCCAGGTTATCCGGCGGAACCAAGTCGTTGATGCCAACAAATTCGATGTTGGGATTTTTGATGCCGCCGCGCAGAACCAGGCGACCGATGCGGCCAAAGCCGTTAACACCAACTTTTAAAGTTGTCATAGCTAGATGTCCTTAGTTGTAGGATTACCATGGCAAGGGCTGCGATGGTCACAGCCTCAACTCTGTTTAGCAAGGGGTTTGGACAAAGACTGAGTGAGACCGAGACCCCTTAAATTGCTTTGGTGCGCTTCGTTGGAAAAATGCTACGAGTAAAAAACGAGATAGCTCCAGATCTACGCTTTTATTTCAGAGTTCAGGTTTGAGATAACGTTATGGCTGAACAGACCTGAGATTGGAGTGAGGTTTCGGCTAAAAAGATTAAAATACTCAATCAGGTGACCGCATAAAGCCGCCGTTGCTACACCTACACAGCCGAGTAAGGGTGGCTGCATCCGTATTTGATGTTACCTATCGTTCCAGTTGGCCAGGGGAGAAAGCGTTATGTTTACGGGCTTTGATCTGGTTGTGATACTGCTCGTGTTTTTTGCGTTTTTTTACGCGACGAGCCAGCCCAGTAAAGATAAAGGGGCAGGGTTTAAGCTAGAGCCCTTAACCTTCCTGCTGGTGGCGATTGTGGTAGCCATGGTCGCGATTTCTCTAATGGATCGCTGATGCTGGATAAGGCTAGGGGCTAGCGATATCGATCGTGAGGCCGTGTTAGCAATTCTGGCTACAATCCTGGGCGATCGCTCGATCAACCAGAACACCTCAACCGTTAAGCCGGTTGAGATTGGTACCGCACACCTCGTAACAGAGGAACCCAATAGAAACTGGCGAAGAACTGCCTTAGCTGAGTAGCTCTAAAGAAAAATCGAGAGGGGGCGGAGGAAGTTGGCCAGACGACTGTAGGCTGCCTGAATATTGTCGCCTTCGAGGACCACTTCTTCGGTGGGATAGTTTTGCAGGACCTCCAGCAGGGTAATCTGCCGATCGCCGCTGGCAGAAAGCACCAGGGCCGATCGCAGGGCCTGACGGTCGGCTTCACCGGTGCCGGTATGAATTGACTCGCCCAGGTAGTCGAGCACCCACTCGCCGGGGCGGCTGTTGAGGGAGCGATCGAGGATGACGGGGTCGGCGGGCAGCGGGCGGATTAGTATCGATCGCAGTTCGCCTGCATTTTGCCCCGCCTGGTTAAGCAACCCACCCAGCACCCCAGTCGATTCGCCGGAGTTGGCCAGCAGCTCAAGCAGCCTGATCGGCACGGTGCGGCTGAACCCTCGGTAGTTGAGCCGTACCCGCTCGGCGGCTAACCCAGGGCCGGCGGCTAGGGTGATTAAGCCCAGACTGGCCAGGGCGATAGCTTTGACGAATTGCCGTTGCATAGCGATCTCCTACCGACTGAGTAACTGACGAGCTGCTGTGGCCAAATGTTGCGACTCGCGAAACTATATGTAGTCAGTATAACGAGGGCGATAGTTAGCCCTCGGCGCGGGTGTTGAGGGAGTAGCAAAAGCGATCGGCTCGCGAAATGGTTGCCCCGTGCAGTACCGGTCGCTGACCCTGGCTGTAGGCGGTGTATCGATAGACCATTAGGGCGTAGCCCAAAGGTACGTCTAGATAACCACTGAGGTCATAGTCGGCGTGGGTGCACTCAACAACACCATCGAGCTGGTGAATGGGAATGCCGTTTTGGGCCAGGGTGGGGAAGGTCATCTGCCGCTCTAGCAGCGGCGCAAACTGCTGCCCCAGGTCGGCTGCCAGGTAGGAAATATCCACCGCCCCGGCGGCCCCGTCCATCCGAAACAGTTTCTTTTGCAGATAAACTTCTGTCTGGGCTGGAATTTCCAGGCTGGTCGCTACATCCGCCGGGGCTAAAGTTGGCTCAAACACCAGGTTTTCAAAGGAAAAAACAATGCCCTGCCGGGCCATGTCCTGCTCTAAAAAGACCAGCGGACTGGAGAGGGAATAGGTAACTTTCTTTTGAGGCGTCACAAAAACACCTTTGCCTCGGTAGGCGATCGCCAGCCCCTGACTGACCAGGTTGGCCACCGCCTGGCGAGCGGTAATTCGGCTGACGCTAAAGGTTTCCATGAGCTGGTGCTCGCTGGGCAGGCGATCGCCAGAGCCGTACACCCCCGACTCAATCTGGTGGCGCAGCTTTTCCGAGATGCTGATGTGGAGAGGAGGAGACATAGTCATGAAACCATCAATAGGCAGCACGCAGGCTCGAATACGGCTTGGCCACCCTAGCTAACTGTGCTAAGCTCACTTGTTATAACAAGTTGATTTGCATCGTTGTGCTGGCGTATCGTCAGCATGTTGTTCTGGGAAGAGCGAGCTTAGGGTTGGGGGAATAGGTTCCCCAGCAGGCCGCTTCCACTCTTCATTATCTGATGTTGCAAAGGCATTTTCTACCAAAACGTTAACCATGCTTACGAATACTACACCTGTTGCCGAACTCAGTCCGTCACCTGTTCACCCCCGCCAGGTCCTGTCAGCGGAGGCTTTAACGACATTGAACCAGCGCTCGAACTGGGCTGGTTCAATTCAATTTTTGGGGCATCTTGGCGTCATCGCCCTCAGCGGCTCCCTCTGGACGACCGCTCCCGTCGGGGTGGCGCTGCCCGCCCTAGTCATTTACGGGGCCAGCCTAGCCCTGATGTTTTGCCCCATGCATGAATGCTGTCACCGCACCGCTTTTGCCAACCCCCGGCTCAACGATGGAGCGGCCTGGCTGGCGGGGCTGCTGTCGTTTTATAACAGCACGTTTTATCGGCTTTACCATAAGTGGCACCATCGCTACACCCAAATTCTGGGCAAAGACCCTGAGCTAGACGACCCCAAGCCCCACAGCCTGGGCCATTACCTCTGGCAGCTCAGCGGCATTCCCTGGTGGATTGGCAAGGTACGCTGCCACGGTAAGGTGGCGCTGGGCCAGCTGGAGGGCATGTACTATCTGCCCGAAACCAGCCGTAGCGAGGTGGTGCGCTCGGTGCGCTGGCAGCTGATCACCTATGCGGCGGTCATCGTGGGGTCTAGTCTGCTGAGCCACCCCTGGTTTTTGTTCACCTATTGGGTACTGCCGCTAGCTGTAGGTCAGCCCCTGCTGCGGTTTGTGCTGCTGGCCGAGCACACTGGCTGCCCCAAGGATGCCAACCCGTTGATCAACACCCGCACGACGCTCACCCTCTGGCCCCTGCGCTGGCTGATGTGGAATATGCCTTACCACGCCGAGCACCACCTGTATCCGTCGATTCCGTTTCGGGCGCTACCGGCGGCCCACAGCCAGCTCAAGCCCTACTTTGAGCACATTGATGCTGGCTATGTGCAGGTCAATCGCGACATTGTGGCTGATTTTGGCTAGTTGGTAGAGCTGACGTTAACGAAGGGATGGTATGGGGACACCGAAGCAGTTTGTACTAGAGAATTTTCAGCTGCAGTGCGGCCTGGTGCTGCCCGAGGCGGAGGTGGTGTACCAGGTCTACGGCGATCTCAGCAGCGATCGCACCAACGCCATTCTCTACCCCACCTCCTACGGGGCGCAGCACACCGACGTGGAATGGCTGGTGCGCCCCGGCGGCATTCTCGACCCCGATCGCTGGGCGGTGGTGATGGTGAATATGTTTGGCAATGGCCTGTCGACCTCGCCCAGCAATACCCCAGCCGTAGCCGACCCCGGCGTCTACTTCACCCACTACGACAACGTGCGGGCCCAGGTCGCGCTGATCGACGCGTTGGGGATCGACCAGCTGGCCCTGGTCTACGGCTGGTCGATGGGGGCGCAGCAGGGCTATCACTGGGCCGCGCTGTACCCCGATCGCGTGCAGCGCCTGGCTGCTCTCTGCGGCACCGCCAAAACCACCGACCACAACAAAATCTTTCTCTACAGCCTGCGGGCTGCCCTCACCAGTGACCCGGCCTGGACCGGCGAACGGTTTGAAGGCACCCCCGATCGCGGCTTTCACACCTTTGCCCAGATCTACGCCAGCTGGGCGGCATCCCAGGCCTACTACCGGGCCAAGCCCTACCTGGCCTGGGGCTACGACTCGCTGGAAGACTACATTTTGCGCGGCTGGGAGGCGGGCTATCGCAAGCGCGACCCCCACAACCTGCTGGCCATGATCGACACCTGGCTGCGCTGCAATGTGGGTGCTAACCCGGTGTACCAGGGCGACTACGCCAAAGCTATGGGGTCGATCACGGCCCAAACCCTGGTCATGCCCGCCACCACCGATCTCTACTTCACCCCTGAAGACTGCGAAGCCGAGGCGGCCCTGATCCCCAACGCCCAGTACTGCCCGATTCCGTCGATCTGGGGCCACCGGGCGGGCAACCCCTACCAAAACCCCGAGGATGAGGCCTTTATCAAAGCAGCGATCGCCGAGCTGTTAAGCCAGTAATACCAAATCCGAACTACATGCCCCGATTCTAAACAGGCGGCTTGTGTAGGGGCAAACGGTGTTTGCCCAGCCCAATTGGGGGTTGGCTGAGGGGGATTCGGTTTAATCCCATTCAAGCCCGATCCCCAGTAGGGAGCATTGCACTGCCCCTACAAACTTGGTGGGAGCAGACAGAACCTGCAAATTATGGTTCGAGCTGAATAGTCGACTCACACAGCACCGGGAAATTGACCGAATTGGCGATAAAACACTGTTGATGGGCCTGCCCGTGGAGCTGGGTGGCCAGCTCGGCATCGCTTTGCGGCGCCAGGGTGACGACCGGACGCAGCAAAACCTTGGTAAACCGCCCGCTACCGTCCTCGGTTTCAATCATCGTGCCGATGGGATAGTCAACGTAGCCAGTGACCACGACCTGGGCCTCGGCGCACAGGTGCAGATACCAGAGCATATGGCAGCTGGATAGCGACGCCACCAAAAGTTCTTCAGGGTTGTATCTGGTTTTATCGCCGCGAAAGGCCGGGTCAGCTGAGGCTTCGATGGGAGGTTTGTCGTCGGCGCTGATGCGGTGGGCGCGATCGTAGGCGCGATAGCTCTCGGTGCCCTGGCCGTTGTTCCCGGTCCAGCGCACCTCTACCCGGTAGAGGTGGTTTTTGGCTGGGCTCATACTACTCCTCGCCACTGCAGTGCCTGTTGCTCCATCGCTTTGACAAAGCTATCTTTGCCATCCATGTATAGCCGTAGCCATCATTATGAGGACATTCCCCGCAATGGAGTCGCTGTCTGTCATTCCCGTAGCGACGGGAATCCATGGGAGAGCAGG
>JBARVK010000690.1:0-2270 GCA_049646225.1 Nodosilinea sp. | reverse complement strand
CCTACGAGCTGACCGTAGCCGATGTAGCGGCGGCCTGGCATCTGCCCGTGGTGCTGGTGGTGCCGGTCAAACTGGGGGCGATCGCCCAAGCCGTCGCCAACGTTGCCCTGGCCCGCCAGAGCGGTATAGACCTGCGCGGCATTGTGCTCAACTGCCCGCAGCCCCTGACGGTTGAAGAGATTGACCAGTGGGCTCCCGCTGGTTTGATTACGACGCTGACTCAAACGCCGGTGCTGGGTACCTTGCCCTACCTACCAGAACCAGAATCAATCTCGGCTCTGGCTAGTGCTGCGGCTCTCCTCAACCTGGAGGCGCTGTCTATCGGTGCGATGCAACCGACCGAAAAGCGTGGGGATAAAGCCCCGGCGACCTGACCGCCGTTACCGCTTTTGCAGTCCATTCAAATCTCTTATACCGACTCCTGTTGAGCTAACCCCGAGTGCTGGTTGACTGGCAAAACTCCTGCCCCTGCGATCGGGACAGCGCTATGAATTGACAGGACGGTAACATTCTCAGGGGCAACCCCAACCAGATCGCCCGGGAAACAGTCGCGGCTGTGCTTTTTGCACTCGGCACTGACTGCTACGGCCTCAATCAGCGCCATAGTAAATACCTCGGCAGGAAGTGTAGCCGGGGGAATCTGATAAATCATGGTTGTTACCTCTCAATCACCCTGATGTGGTCACGATTTGCCCGTTGAACCGCGATCGACTGCGCCCTACATCCTGGCTAGCAAGCCGTTTGGCATCCGGGAGCGCAAATCTGCCATCTACTCTATAAGAAAAACCTTTACGGACCAACTCCTTTTAGAAAGGATGAGTTGTAGATTCAGCTTCAGTCAAACTCGACGGGCTGGTCGGGGTGATCCCAAAAGTCGAAGAAGCGCTCAATTTGACTGAGGCCGTTGCGCCCCGGCGAGAGCGGCGGAATAGCATCGGGGCCAAAAAAATCGATCGCGGTGGTTTCGTAGCTTGAAGTGGGCTGGCCGCCGACAATCTCGCAGCGAAAAAACAGCTTGTAGCTGTGGTACGGAGCCGGTGGGTGGCTGTGGCGGGGATGGGCGCGATCGTATACGGCGAGCAGCCGAGTGGCGCGGGTGGTATAGCCCGACTCCTCAAAAATTTCGCGCTCCACCGCCCGGCTGGGCGAGTCGCCAATGTCGGCCCAGCCACCGGGCAGAGACCACCGCCCGTCAGAGCTTTCCTGTACCAGCAGCAGCTTGCCCTGGCGAAACACCACGCCGCGCACCTCGATCTTGGGGGTGGCATGGCCCACATCTTGGCAGAGTAGGTCGGGCAGGGTTTGGGGTTCGGTGGCGGCGATCGCAGCCAGCATAGCGTCGGCGATCGTTTGCACCTGTTTGTAACGCTCGGTGTCAAAGGGATGGTTTTTGTAGTGCAGCCCGGTTTGGGCAATGCCCTGAAGCTGCTGAATCCAGCTGAGCCATGGTGATGTCATAGCGGGTTAGAGGCAAATAAAAAGCGGTACCTGCCAAATTGTAGAGGCGAGCCACTTTTTACGTCTTAAAGACTGTTCAAAGCTTTCCGGCAGCGCTTGAAGTATTGACAATTCAAAGATACTATTCACTCTCTTAGCGGCGTTTGTTCCTTTAGTGGGCATCAAATTTAGGCATCAATCCTGTGGCTGACTGGCATCTTCCTAAGAGTAGATTCGACGGGGATCAAGGCAGAATAACCTGAGATTCAGGAAACCATGATAAATTAATAAGTATTTCTACCGCTTTCCCTGAAAAGTCTTGAAACTCATAAGTGTTTAAAAAACTTAAGTTAATCTTCCCTTGACGGCAAAAAATCTGTGCATACCCCGTCAATTGACCATGAATCAAGGAATTTGTGAGGGTTGGTGAGCGCGCGATCGCGCTCTTGCTCGGCTTTAGTCCTGTTTCATGTAATAAAGCCTCAAGTTACTTAATAAAATTCTCATGAAGTGAATGATAGGATTTCCTCAAGTAAGCCATAAGCTTTTCTTTATTGATTGCTGGTCTCTATTTTCTGGAGAGCATAAGTCATGTCTGGTAACCCCGTTGGAATCAAGCCCGAAACTCGGAACCATAAGGGATTTTTTGTGCAAGATGCCGATTATGAACTAGTCAGCATTGAAGCCTCAGGCTGGGCCCTCATTTGCGTAGATGATGCTGTGTGCCACTACGTTGACCCCGACAATCTGCTAATTCAGAATCTAGAGGCATAGGATAGCGTCAAGCTGGCTACTTGCCTTAGTCCAGGGCAATTTTTGTATCACACCTTGAC
>JBARVK010000689.1:0-10057 GCA_049646225.1 Nodosilinea sp. | reverse complement strand
CTGTTCATCTGCCCTTGCCACGGAGGGCGCTATGGCCCAGACGGCACGGTAGCTGGCGGCCCTCCACCCAAACCACTGACCACCTTTGCCGCCAAGGTTGAAGGGGATCAGGTCATGGTTCAGGTTTAAGCCCCTGGATTGATGGCATCGTATCGGGACATCTGCCCTATGCCTGACAACGGCACCCCACAGCAACACTCCGACTGCCTGGCCTGCCAAATTTTGGCCGGGGCGCAGACGGTGCCCGGCGGCACCATTGCCGAGAACCTCTGGTGGGTAGCCGACCACTGCGTTGGCCCCTACGGTCTGGGGTCGGTGGTGATGAAGACCCGCACCCACCGCGAAAACCTGTGGGAACTAACGACGGCGGAGTCGGCCTCCCTGGGGCCATTTTTACAGCAGCTGTCGGAGGCGATCGCTTTGGCCATGGAGGCTGAGCGCGTCTATGTGGGTCTCTGGGTCGACCAACCCCCGTACCACGTCCACTTTGTGCTACAGCCCCGCTACCCCGACGGTCACCACCCTGAGGAGCTAGGGCTAAAAGGACTGGAGTTACAGGTCTTTCGCACCTTGGGTAAGCCCCCTTCCCAGGCCGATATGGCTGCCGCCGCCGAGCGGATTCGAGCTGTATGGCAGCAGAAGTTTGCCTCCCAAACCCCGGCAAAATGCGAGTCGTAGTGCAGCGAGTGACCGCCTCCAGCGTTAGCGTAGCGGGGCAGGTGGTAGGCCAAATTGGCCGAGGGCTCAACCTGCTGGTGGGTCTGGCCCCCACCGATACCACCGCCGAACTGGCCTGGATGGCGCGCAAATGCCTGGACTTGCGGCTGTTCTCGTCGCCGGACAGTCAGCGCTGGGACTGCTCTGTTCAAGACATTCGGGGCGACCTTTTGGTAGTCAGTCAGTTTACCCTCTACGGCGACTGCCGCAAGGGTCGCCGACCGTCCTTTGATGGAGCTGCGCCACCCGCCCAGGCCGAGGCGCTCTACGAAGACTTTGTGGTGCTGCTGCGGGCCAGTGGTCTGCGGGTTGAAACGGGTAAATTTGGCGCGATGATGCAGGTCGATATTCAGAACGAGGGGCCGGTAACCTTAATTCTGGAACGCGATGGTTCTGGGTAACGCCATCTCCTGGCCGCTAGGCTGGGTTAACCTGTGCTAGCGGGATTTGGTTCAAGCAGCGGGGTTGACTGCCACCGCAGAACTTCGCCCGATCGCCCTAGCACCGGCTCTAGTAGCAACCACTGGTCGTTGCCGTCATTGCGCTGGAGGTACAGGTCAAAGGGTCTGGTCTGGCGACGCTGAGCCCCGGTGAGCGGCCCCCCGGTGAGGTGGTAGATGCCGACCACTTCTACCGCCGATTGCTGGCCCAGGGTAATCCGGTGGTGGTCGGTAATGCGAATACGGCCTACCTGTGCGAGATCGGCGGGGTCAACAGCGGCATCCAGCTGCCGGTAGAGCATGGCCTGGGTTTGGGAGAGCTTTTGGGCGATCGCCATTTCAACCACGGCCCTCGGTGGTCGCGGGTTAACCAGGCCACAACTCCACAGCGATAGGCACAGCACCGCGATCGCGACAATTCGCCCTAGTTTTTGAAAGGTTAGCGTGGCCATTTGGCGTTTTCCTGCTCAAGCCGCTATCTTCAGGCTACTGCGTTCCGGCACCCTCGAAAAGCTGAATTTGGAGCAGCCTGAGAATTCCTGAGGCGATCGCAGGATCACGACTTGAGCGTGCGTGGGTCGAGGGCATCGCGCAGACCATCCCCCAGCAGGTTGAAGGCCAACGACGTCACCACAATCAAAATTGCCGGGGGCCACACCAGCCAGGGCTGGAGCACCAGAATGGACGCGTTGGTGGCCAGGGTGAGCATGTTGCCCCAGGAGGCATCGGGCTGCTGAATGCCCAGCCCAATGAAGCTCAGCACCGCCTCGGCCAAAATAAAGCCGGGAATCGCCAGGGTGGCCGCAATAATGCCGTAGGTAGCCGTTTGAGGCAGAATGTGGCGGGTAATAATGTACAAAGGCCGTCCCCCCATCACCCGGCTGGCCTGCACGAACTCTTGCTCTTTAATCGACAGTACCTGGCCCCGAATCACCCGGGCTAGCCCGGCCCAGCCCACCAGGGAGGTAATGAGCACAATCAGCATAAACCGCTGGGTACTGGAGATGCCCGCTGGCAGCACCGCCGCCAGGGCCACCAGCAGGTAAATACTGGGAATCGTCATTAAGACTTCCACAAAGCGCATCAGTATGGCATCGACTGCGCCGCCAAAGTACCCGGCCAGCCCCCCCACCAGCATGCCCAGCGGAAACGAAATGGCGATGCCAATCAGCCCCACGCTGAGGCTGACCCGGCTGCCGTAGACGAGGCGGCTAAACTGGTCGCGGGCCTGCTCATCGGTGCCCAGCAGATTGAGCTTGCCGGGGCCAGCGGTGTCGAACAGGGTGAGTCGCCCGTCATCATCGCGATGAAAAATACGAATGGGAGACGGCTCGCTGCGATCGACGATGATTTCGCGCGCCCCCGTTTCGAGATCTACCGGCCCTTGGGTGGTGGGGTAAACGTGGGGAAAGAACCGCCCCGTTTCAGCATCGCGCCAGTACACCTGGGTGGGGGGCAGTAGCGAGCCGCTGGGCTGGGTCGCGTAGGGGCTGTAGGGGGCAACAAAGTTGGCCCCCAGGGCCACAGCATAGAGGCCAATCAGCAAAATTGCGCCGATTTGTGCCAGTCGGTTGGTTTTAAGCTTGCGCCACCAGGTCATAGCTGCATCAGGTGTGGATTACGGTTTGCTCGTTCTCCACCATAAACACATTTGAATAGAGGTTAGCAATTATTTGCTTGCCTTCCTGGGTTAGCGACAAATAGCGCAGCGCATCTTGAATGTAAGGGTGCACCACGTTCCAGTAAAACTTGGGGTAGTTGGCCCGCAGGTCGCCTGGGTGCTTGTAGCCCAGATACTCATTCTGACGGGTTTCCTCAAACTCGTAGTACAGGGCCCCAATTTTCTTCAGGTAGCGGGGGTCGCTGAGCTGGCCGATCAGGTCTGCGGCCCGCACCAGTCCGGGAAAGTTGTGGGTGTCTTGGTGATCTTCCTGTTTGGGTACGGGAAACCGGGTCAGTTCAATGTTGTGCTTGATGATGCTGGCATCGATTACCGGGTTCTTGCCAAACCGTTCTTCAATGAACCGCTTGCCTCTGTCCACATGGTACGGAGTGAGCGCCGCATCGGAGGCCCCGGGCTTGAGCGGCACCATTTCGTCGCCGTTGCCCGTGGAGTAGAGGTGGTTGCGGTCCTGGTCGCTGCGGCAGACCCCTTTGACGTAGCCGATGTCGTGGCAGACCAGGGAAATAATGAAGTGCAGCCAGTCTTTGCAGGTCACCCCACCCTCGCGGATGTGCTTGCCCCGCAGAATTTCCTGGCCGACTAAGGCCACTAAAACCGTGTGCTCGACGTTGTGGTAGAGCGCATCGCTGTTGGCAATGTTTTCGAGCGCCATACTGCCCGCCCAGGCAATGATGTCTTCATAGTCCGGGTTTTGGCCGCCGTAGGTGCGGTGATACCCCGCCCGCAGCTTGTCTACAAAGTCACTGATGAGGATTTCGGTAGCGTTGAACATTCCCAAGACCTGCCTTTTTAGAGTCGAGCCGCTAGCGTGAGAGATCAGTGACGACGGGGGTTAAACAAAGCTACGCGGTGGATATCCTGCTATTAGAGCAAACCTTCCCGATACAGAGATGTGATTCGAGTCAGCAGACCTGATCAGATGCGTCACCGAAACGGGGTCACTGAGGCGATTTTCCCTGACAGACCAAGCGTTCCCAAGGATGCAGGGGTTTAGGCCATAATGAGAACGTAAACATTTCGTAACCTATCCAGGTGTCATCCCTAAGAGCGCGCTTAGGCACAATGCCCTTCGTTAGACCCCTTGGAGATTACGGCTGGTTCGTCTGGTAAGAGGGATATGATCCACTATAGCGAGGCTGCGTCAGGCCGCACACGACCGGGTTGGTCGGGGATACTGCTGGGCCTGGGAGCAGGAGTCCTGCTGACCCTGGCCGGTACTCGTCTGCTGGGAGGCCAGCAGGCCGCGCCGCCAGAGGCCGGTGAGTCGGCCCCGACAGCGACTCAAACCGTGACCGTAGCCGCCGCCACCTCGGCTGCGGTCGCCGATACCCTAGCCGTGAACGGTACGGTGCAGGCGGTTGACCTGTTGTCGATCGCGCCCCAGGCCAGCGGTCTGCAAATTCGCCAGATTTTGGTGCGCGAGGGCGATGCCGTCAGCGCCGGACAGGCGATCGCGACGCTAGACGACGCCACCCTCCAGGCCGACCTGCGCCAGGCCCAGGCTCAGCTGTCGGTCTCTCAAGCCCAGGTGACCCAGCGCCAGGCGGGGCTGGCGCAGTCCCAGGCAGCCCTGGCCGAGGCCCAGCAAAACCTGGAGCGCATCCGCACCCTGGCCGATCGCGGTGCCATCAGCCAGCAGGAACTAACCCGCCAGCAAACTGAGGTGGTCACCGCTCGAGAGGCGGTGGGGCTGTCGCGGGCCGAAGTGGAGAGTGCCCAGGCAGGGGTGCGATCGCAGCAGGCCACTATCGATCGGCTGCAAACCCAGCTGGCTCAAACCACCGTGCGGGCCCCCGCCGCCGGGGTCGTGGCCGAGCGTCTGGCCACCGTGGGCGATGTCTCCTCAACCGGCAGCGCGATCGTGACACTGATTGAGAACAATCAGCTGGAGTTGACCGCCGAAGTGCCCCAGGCCCAGCTCGATCAAGTGGCGATCGGTGCTCCGGTGGCGGTAACCTCCAACGCCGATAGCCGCATCGACCTTCAGGGCACGGTGCGATCGATCGATCCGCTAGTCAATGCCGCCACTCGGGTCGCCAACGTTAACATCGCTCTCCCTACCAGCGACCTGCTCAAGCCCGGTATGTTTTTGCGAGGTGCCATTACCACCAGCTCCCGCCCAGGCCTGACCGTTCCCGCTACGGCCCTGCAACCCCAGCCCGACGGCACCACCCAGGTGTTTGTGCTGGGCGACGGTAACCAGGTGGCGGCCCGCACCGTAGAACTGGGCAACCGGATTGCCGCTAACGGAGATACTACGGCGCAGGTCGAAGTGCTCCAGGGCCTGCAAGCCGGGGAACAGGTCGTCACCACCGGCGTCGGATTCCTCCAAGATGGTGATGTCGTCACCGTCGTCGAGTGATCCCGTAGGGTGCATCCGCGCAGCGATGCACCGCAGCCCCCCTTTAGCCCATCGCTCCATGTCCTCTATGGCAGATTCTCGCCGTGGTGCATTACGGCCAGGCTTAAGTCACCGCCAAAATCCACTGAGTGACCGAGGCCTAATGCACCCTACCCATCCACCCTTTACCCTTCACCCAACTACCCCTCCCCTCCATGAACCTCTCCGGCTGGTCTATTCGTCGCCCAATTCCCGTGATCGTGTTCTTCCTGGTGCTAACCCTGGGGGGGCTGCTCGCCTTTAACCAGCTCGGCATCGACGAAAACCCCAACATTGAGATTCCATCCATCACCATCACCGTCAGCCAAACCGGGGCCGGGCCGGAGGAGTTGGAAAACCAGGTGACTAAAAAGGTTGAAGACGCCGTGGCGGGCCTGGGCGATATCGACAGCCTCACCTCCACCGTGCGGGATGGCACCTCAACCACCGTAGTGTCGTTCGTGCTGGGCACCGACATCGATCGGGCCACCAACGACGTGCGCGATGCCGTCACCCGCATTCGCCAAGATCTGCCGGGCAGCGTGCAGGAGCCGGTGATTAGGCGGCTGGAGTTTGGCGGCGGCGTGGTGATGACCTACGCCGTCAATTCGGATCAGCGATCGGTGGAGGAACTCAGCGACCTCGTCGATCGCACCATCAGCCAGGAGATTCTCACCGTGGAAGGGGTGGCGCGGGTCGATCGGGTGGGCGGCGTGGACCCCGAAATTCGCGTCGATCTCGACCCCGAACAGCTCGATGCCCTGGGCATTACCGCCACTCAGGTCAACGACCAGATTCGGGCCTTAAACATCAACTTGCCCAGCGGTCGAGCCACCCTGGGCGGCCAGGAGCAGAGTTTGCGTACCCTCGGCAGTGCCCCCACCGTAGAGGCGCTGCAAACGGCCCGCATTGCCCTGCCCAACGGCACGACGGTGCCCCTCAACAGCCTGGGCACGGTCGCAAGCGACTTTGCAGAGGCGCGCCAGTCGGCCCAGCTCGACAACCAGTCGGTGGTGGCATTTCAGGTCTACCGCAGCACCGGCAGCGTTCTGGTGTCGGTAGAAGACGGGGTGCGGGCAGTGGTATCGCGACTAGAGAACACCCTACCCGACGATGTGGAGATGGCGCTGATCTTTACCCGCGCCGATGAGATTCGCGACTCGTACCAGGCCTCCATAGACGCGCTGATTTTGGGCTGTCTGCTGGCGGTGGTGGTCGTGGGTCTGTTTCTGCGCGACTGGCGGGCCACGCTGATCACCGCCACGGCGCTGCCGCTGTCGATTATTCCCACCTTTTTGGTGCTGAACTGGTTTGACTACACCCTCAACAGCATGACCCTGCTGGCTCTAACCCTGGCGGTGGGTAACCTGGTGGACGATGCGATTGTCGAAATCGAGAACGTTGAGCGCCACATTCGCATGGGCAAGCGACCGTTTCAGGCGGCGATCGACTCCACGGCGGAGGTGGGGCTGGCGGTGCTCACCACCACGGCAACCATTGTGGCGGTATTTTTGCCAGTGGCCTTTATGGGCGGTGTGCCGGGCCAGTTTTTTCAGCCCTTTGGGGTGACGGTGGCGACGGCGACGGTGTTTTCGACGATTGTGGCACGGCTGGTGACGCCAATGATGGCGGCCTACTTATTGAAGTCAAAGCCCCGGACCATCTTTGGGGACGACACCATGGAGGCCTATGATGGCAAGCCTGGCCCCTACCGGAGCCTGCTGGGCTGGGCCCTGCGCCACCGGGGGCTAACCCTGGCCCTGGCCCTGATTTTCTTTGTCGGTAGCCTGCGACTGGTGCCCTACATTCCCACCAACTTGTTTGACAGCAGCGACTCGGGGCTGTCTACCATTTCGGTGGAGCTGCCGCCGGGGGCAACTCTGGCCGATACCCAGCGGGCCACCGCCCAGGTCACCGAGGGGCTACTTGACGACCCGGCGGTGGCCACGGTGCTGTCAACCGAGGGCGGGAATGATGGCGTGAACCAGGCCACTCTCTATGCTCGGCTGCTGCCCAAGAATGAGCGATCGCTCTCCCAAAGCCAGTTTGAACAGCAGGCCCGCGACGGCTTCCAGCAGGTGCCCGGTGCCCGGATCAGCTTTCAGAGCCAGGGAGCAGGCGGGGCTGGCAAAGACCTGAGCGTGGTACTGCGCAGCGATGACCCAGAAGCCCTGCGCCAGGTCTCAGATGCCCTCACCCGCGAAATGCGCGACCTGCCCGGCATGGTAGATGTCAACTCCAGCGCCAGCCTGGTGCGGCCCGAGGTGCAGATTATTCCCGATGTCGATCGCGCCGCCGATTTGGGCGTAACGGTGCAAGCGATCGCATCTACCGCTTCCCTGGCCACCCTGGGCGACACCGACGCCAACCTGGCCGACTTCAACCTGGGCGACCGCCAGATTCCCATTCGCGTGCAGATTGACCCTGTCTTTCGCGATGACCCCGCCATTCTGCAAACCCTGCGGGTGCCGAGTCAGTCTGGGGAGCTGGTGCCGATCGCGGCGGTGGCCGACGTGCGCTATGGCAGTGGTCCAGCCCAGATCAACCGCAGCGATCGCGCCCGCCAGGTTACCATTGGCGCTAACCTCCAGGGCCTCACCCTGGGCGAGGGGCTAGCCGCCGTAGCTGACCTGCCCACGATGCAAGCCCTGCCCGCCAGTGTCACCCAAGAACCTGCCGGCGATGCCGAAATCATGCAGGAGGTGTTTACCCGCTTTGGCCTGGCCCTGGGGACGGCGGTGCTGATGATTTTTGCGGTGCTGGTGCTGTTGTACAACAGCTTTATTTATCCGATCGCGATTATGGCGGCCCTGCCGCTCTCCATTGGCGGCGCGTTGATTGCCCTGCTGATGGCCCAAAAGCCCCTGGGCCTGTTTGCCCTGATCGGCATTGTGCTGCTGATGGGCCTGGTGACCAAAAACGCCATTTTGCTGGTGGACTATGCCCTCAGCGCCAAGCAGCAGGGCAAGTCGCGGCGCACGGCGGTGGTGGAAGCGGGCGTTACTCGCCTGCGCCCGATTTTGATGACTTCGATTTCGACCATGGCGGGGATGGTGCCGATCGCCCTGGAGCTGGGGGCAGGCGGCGAGACCCGCAGCCCGATGGCGATCGCGGTGATTGGCGGCTTTACCACCTCCACGCTGCTGACGCTGGTGGTGGTGCCGGTGCTGTTTACCTATATTGATCGGGTCAATGGGGCGATCGCCAAGCTGTTTGCCCGTTTCCGCGGTCACGACAGCGGCCCTACCCCGCCCTCTACACCAGAAACTTCGCCGAAGGAATATACGTTGAGCAAATAGCCGTATAATGGGAGTCCGTTGGCAACAAGCTTGCCCAGCGGCACCTCTGCGGGTGTAGTTCAGTGGTAGAACGTCAGCTTCCCAAGCTGAATGTCGTCGGTTCGAGTCCGATCACCCGCTTTGTACTCAAGTACAATTCTTGCCAGCCAAATTATACTTTTAGACCGGAAAGTATAATTTGAGCTTGTTTGTGATGGTGTGGCCTTGAAAAATAGGCGCAAATGCGCGATCGCGGCAAACCCCAAAAGCTTTTTGCAGCAAATGATTCACACATTTATGCGCGATTAAATGCGCATGCGCATTTTGCGAAACAAGTCTGCGTGTTTCTATGCGCGATTACGGACAGGTGTAGAAGGCTCCTCGGCTTTTTCCATGGAGAGTCAGCTTGTTTTCGGTCACGAGCTTGCGCAAAATATGGCCTGCTTGATCCTTGCTGAGGCGACAGAGTTCCATCACGTCCTTGCGGGTGACTCTCCCATGTTTCTGGACGTATTGAAGCACCATCTGCTTTTACTGAATGCTGTCAAATCCGGCTTGGTGGATATAGCTGGCGCTTTGTCTCAGATGGCGGTAGGTTTCAGCGCTGAGGCTAGTATATACGACTACCTCAACTTTCAAGCGCTTAAATCCTTGGTAGACAAGCTTTCTAGGCAAATTGTACTCAAGTACAATTCCCGTCGTCTAAATTATACTTTTACGCCAGAAAGTATAATTTAAGTATCATTACTCACTGATGATTCTGAGAATCCCTGGAGCGATAAAGACACGATTGTAAGGTGGCCCCTCAATTTGCTCTAAGATACCTGCTTCGACTAGCTTTTCCACGTTGAGTTGGGCTGACCGGTAGGTGACGTCTAGAATCTTCTCGGCCTGAGGGATGGTGAGGACTGGCGACTCAAAAAGACTATCGGCAAGGCGGGGTAGTAAGGCTGAGGCACGGGCTTGGGTTAAGCGATCGCGCCATTCTATCTGTAGATCTTGGAGCCGTTTGGCGCGGATGAGAGCATCTTTGGATTGCTCGGTAACGCCACGCAAAAAGAACGCAAGCCATTCAGACCAGTTGCCTGATTTGCTGACGTCGAGCATGAGGTCGTAGTATTCGCGGCGATTGCGCTCGAAAAAGGCACTGAGATAGAGCAGGGGAATGGGGAGCAGGTTCCAGTTGAGGAGAAGGAGGGAAATGAGCAACCGCCCAATGCGCCCGTTGCCATCAGCAAAGGGATGGATGCTCTCAAACTGGTAGTGGATTAACCCAATGCGAATGAGGGGCGGAAAGTCGCATTCCCCGTTAATGTAGTCCTCAAAGGCGTTGAGGCATTCGTTCATCTCCGGCACAGGTGGGGGCACAAACCGCGCATCTTGGATACGGGTGCTCGGTGAACCAATCCAGTTTTGGGACTGTCGGAACTGACCAGGGGCGCGATTTTCGCCGCGTACCCCGTCTAATAGCTGCTCATGGAGTTCACAGAGGAAGCGCTTGCAAATGGGGAGAGTTGCCAACCGCTCAATGCCATATTCCAAGGCGTTGACGTAGTTC
>JBARVK010000688.1:0-7565 GCA_049646225.1 Nodosilinea sp. | reverse complement strand
GAGTTTGGTGTTTCACTTCATCGTGCCAGTTTGGCCCTACCCAAGATAGGTGCCGACATAGTACACACGGCTGACTTGAAAGATAGCCTGCAACGCCGTCTGCCTTACGTCAGTCTAACCAGCGAAGCCGCCCGCCGTGAGATACTAATTGCGCCAGTAGTGCTGGCGCTGCTGGACTATACCCAAGCTCAGCTCAGAATTGAGTACTCAATCAATGTGTCTGAGCAACTCAAGGGGACGCTAGATTATTACCTTCACACCGAGAATAGCCTACTCATTATTGAGGCCAAAAACGCTGATCTAGCGCGCGGGTTTACCCAACTGGCGGTAGAGCTGATTGCCCTCGACCAGTGGGCAACCTCCAGTGAACCCGTGCTCTATGGCGCTGTCTCAACCGGGGACGTGTGGCAGTTTGGGCGGTTGCACCGAGAGCAGCGCCGAGTTGAGCAAGATTTGAACCTGTATCGAGTCCCTGCTGATCTGCAAGAGTTATTTCAAATTCTCGTTGGGCTGTTGACTAGTCAAGGGCACCTCTAAATACCCTGCTTCTTGCATTAGCCGAGGCCACAGAATAAGAAAAAAGCTCATCCACGCGCCAATGGGAACAGCAACCAGGCCAGTCAGCCAGAGGCGATGCAGCAGTAGCCAGCTGCCGCCCACGATCGCCACCCCCGTCAACAGAATCGACCAGGGCTGGCACCACCAGGGTTTGAGCTGCCAGGGGCTAGTGATTTGGGCAGGATCAGTCATTGCGTCGTACCGATTTTGGATTTTGGATTGGCGATTTTGGAGCAGGTAGTGCCGATAGGCTGGGAGTTGCCTTCGTCAGGAAACCGCCCTAAGCATAGCCCTACCCTGGGGTTCAGTTTCAACTGAACACTAACAGCCGTCTAGAACCTGAGCAGGTCGCTCTGGCCAAAATCTAAAATCGCAAATCTAAAATTGACCTATTCGGATTGGCAGCGATCGCACAGCCCGCGCACCGTCACCTCATAGCCCTCGATTTGCCACTGGGGGCTAAGGGTTTGTAGGTTAAGGCTGGCCAGGGTTTCCCAGGGAATATCGGCGATCGCGCCACAGCTCTGGCAGCGGAAGTGGTGATGGGGGTCAATATTGGCGTCGTAGCGGCATACGCCCTCTTCCAGCAGCACTTCACGCACCAGGTTGACCTCGCGCAGAGCCTGTAGAGAGCTATACACAGTCGCCTGAGACGAGGTTGGAGCGTTTTGATTGAGATCGCTAAGAATGTCGTCGGCGGTGGGGTGGTCGCAGCGGCCCAGCAGGTTGGCATACACCGCAAAGCGCTGGGGGGTGACGCGCAACCCCCGCGACTTCAGCATAGTAACGATTTGATCGGCTTGGGACGACATTCTCCCTGGCTCCGGTACTTGGCGAATGGTATTGCACTAGGCGCAAACCGAACCTCCGCCCCTGAAAGGTACGGATAGATAGTCTACGCTACCCTGCCCTTAACAGGGTAGCATTCCCATCTAAGAATTGGTCTGACTTTACAAAAATTCTGATTTTTGAGTTAATATACTTATTGAAGATTTCTTAACTCAGAACTATTCTGACTTAAGAGGCAACGGCTGGAAACGCAGTTAAGTTGTTGTAGAACTACAAAAGAGGTAATTATGTCTGCTGTCGAACGTGTACCCGACGTTGTATTTAAGACCCGCGTGCGGGACGAGTCCATTGGTGGGTCTAACCCTTACCGCTGGCAAGACACTACCACCAGCGATATTTTTGCTGGCAAAAAAGTAGTGGTGTTCTCTCTGCCCGGTGCGTTTACCCCCACCTGCTCCTCTAATCACCTGCCCCGCTACGAAGAACTTTATGAAGAGTTCAAGGCTCAGGGCGTTGACACCATCGTTTGCGTCTCGGTAAACGACGCCTTTGTGATGTTCCAGTGGGGCCAAAAAGTTGGCGCTAACAACGTCTACCTGCTGCCCGACGGCAATGGCGAATTTACTCGCAAGATGGGCATGCTGGTTGACAAGTCGAACCTGGGCTTTGGTATGCGCTCCTGGCGCTACTCCATGCTGGTCAACGACAGCAAGATCGAGCAAATCTTCGTCGAGCCTGACTTCGGCGACAACTGCCCCGTTGACCCCTTCGAGGTGTCTGATGCCGACACCATGCTGTCCTACCTGAAGGGTAGTGAGCCCGCCGGTGTTTCTGAGCCTCGTCTGGCCTTCGTGGGCTAATCGACGCTTGGCTCACCCTGGGTGAGCATCAGGCAAGGGGGGTTGGTTCAATCCCCTTTGCCTTTTTAGATCGGGGGTCAGATGGGTCGAGGGCACCAACCTCCCCAACGTCTTCACCAATTCTCATCTCAATTTTTCTAAATCCTTTAGCCTAAAGATAGGGTCTAGTTCATCCCTGCGGTTTAGAGGGCGTTTGAAAAGTGATCTGCGGTAGCTTTAGTCACATGCCGAGTCCCCCGCCTCCTTGAAAATGGGAGAACGTTTCCCTCTATCAAGAGGAATTTAAAGGGCGTCCCTCTTTTCTTGCCAGAAAGAAGACTTCTTCAATATTCTCTCAGCCGATTGCAGTCCTCTCCATCAAGCACCGCTATGAAACTCTCCCGTCAAAATCTCCATGAGCGCACCGACCAGGTCTATGACGCCATTGTCGTAGGCGGCGGCATGGGGGGATTGTCAGCCGCTATTTATCTGGCCCGCTATGGGCTCAAGTGCCTGGTGATTGAAAAGGGCAAAGGGCGATCGCTGTGGATGCAGGAGGTTCGCAACGTCGTCGGTGTAGACCCCGATACCCCTGGGCGCGACATGCTTACCCATGGCTCCAGGCAGGCGGTAGACTGGGGAGCTGACTACCTGCGCGGCTTTGTCGAAGACGTCGTCGATGAAGGCGACCAGCTGGCGGTGCAGGTCAAAGTGGGTAAGACCAACAGCGTCTACCCTGTGTTTCGCGCCAAGTACCTCATTGCCGCCTCAGGCGTGATTGATGTGCTGCCCCAGCTCGACGACATGCAAAACGTCTACGATTATGCGGGCTATACGCTGCATGTCTGCATGATCTGCGACGGCTTCGACATGTGGGATCAAAAAGCCGTGCTGATTGCGGGCAAAGAGTCGCAGATTAATGCTGCCTTTGTGCTCGACTGGTTTACCCCCTACATTACGGTACTTACCCACGGTCTTTGCACCGTCGGCGACGAGATGAAAGCCAAGCTGGCCGACTATGGCTACCCCCTCTACGAAGCGCCGATCGCTAAGTTTCTCGGCGAAAATCATAAAATGAGCGGTGTAGAACTGAGCGATGGCACGGTCATCGAAGCTACCACTGGCCTGATCAACATGGGCTCGATTTACCACAATCGCTATCTCAAGGGTATTCCCAACCTGGAGTGGGATGGCGAGAATCTGGTTACCAACACCATGTGTCAAACCACCCACGATCGCATTTTTGCGATCGGCGACCTGAAGCAAGGCGTCAACCAGGTGACGGTAGCGGTGGCCGACGGTACCCTGGCTGCCACCCAGATCTGGCGCACCATTCGTCGCGCCAGCCCCCCTCGCAAGTGGGAAGCCAATCGAGCCAAAGAGCTGGTGTCATAAGCCCCAACGGACGATAGCCCCCATAGGGTATTGGTCTCCCTGCCACAGCCCCTCGCCCCCTGGGAGAGGGGTTCTAAATTGGGTTGGTGAATTGCGCAATCTCCCACTATTTATGGGCCGATAGGTAACAAGATCATGAGGGCACTGCAAGGCTATTTAAGGGCACTGGTGACTCCCCACCTGGCGGTGCGCGGGGTGAGGGTGGCGCTGTTTGTCGGCACGCTGCTGTTTGTGATTAACCACGGCGCAGCGGTGCGATCGGGTACGATGACCCAGGCTCGATGGATCTCAGCCGGGCTGACCTACCTGGTGCCCTACGCGGTCAGCATTCATGGGCAGTTCATGGGCCAGGGCGGAAGGTTGGGCGCTAGGAGACAGAGCAAGAATCGTCACGTCTGACCATCGCCTGGATACTTATCCGAAATCGTTGGCCAATTATGGATATAGCCACGGGCGCTAAAGATACTGCCAGCGGCTGTAGGTGGCGGCCTGGCCCCGGTAGGTGCCGGTGCGATCGCGCAGGTTCCACACCGTCACATCCCGAATCCAAAAGCGCTTGCCGGTTTTGGCAATTCTCACCCCGACATAGTCGGTGACAAACCCCTGGCTAGAAACCGCTTCCAGCAGCCTGGCCCGCTCGTCCCGGTTGGGCGGTTCTGCCGACAGCCGGGAGGGCAGGGCGGTAAACTCGGCCCAGGTCATTTCAAATAGCTGTAGGGCCATCTGGTTGCCGTAGGTAAACACCGGGTCATCGCTGTCGTCGTGGGAGACCACCACAAAGGGGGCGGTGTAGATCGCCTGGGCCGCCGCTACGTCATCTAGGTCTGCGGCCAGCAGCGGTCGGTGACACAGCTGGCTGTAGCTGTAGCGCAGCAGGCTGACGTGATCGGCTAGATAATCATTGGCGACGCTGGGTTCGGGGAGAGAGGGCATAGGCGATCGCGAGGTGCAGGTAGATGTAGGGGCCTAAAACGTGAGCCGTCTAATTGTGCCAGGTTTCAACAGCCCAGGAAGCCGTCGGGTTGATGGCAGACTTGAAGTTTACCTGCCACCCTGCACCCCAATCACCTCAGGCCGCTCCCGGTGGCGGGCAAACAGCTGCTGAATGATCTGGGCGCGGGTGGCCCTGGCGTTGGCGTCGGCCCCGGCCCACAGGGTGTCGTAGAAAAAGAACGACACCCCGGCAAAACCCATCTGCCGGGCCACCTGCACCTGCTGCTGAATCTGCGCCGTGGGCACCTGCTTGTCTTTGAGGCCGCTGAGAATACCGACCCCGGTGGGAATGTGGCGGCGGGCCTGCTGCAGCTCGCGATCGCCCAGGATCCGCCGAAACTCGGTCACACTGTCCCGGTACACCTGCACAATTAGCTCTTCGATGTACCCCCGCTGCCGCCAGCGGGGCCAGTCCTGCAAAAAGTGGGTGTAGGCGTAGGCGGCGGTGTTGGGCGAAACCGACAGCACCGCACCGGGGCGGCGGGCCTTGACCGTCCAAAACAGGCGATCGACGAATTCAGTAATTTTGTTGGCCCTCCAGCGGGTCCATTCCGCATCTTGAGGGTTGGCGGGCGGGGCCTGGCCCTGGTGCTCGCGGCGGTACAGGGCGATCGTGTAGGGGTCGTAGCCAAAGGCCACCGGCAACCCGAAGTGATCGTCCAGCTGCAGGCCATCCACGTCGTAGTTATCCATCAGCTCGGCCACCAGGTCGAGCATAAACTGCTGTACCTCGGGGTGAAACGGGTTGAGCCACATGCGATCGTGGCGGCCCTCCTGGTAGTGGCGGGCGGCGGGCAGCGGTCCCTGGGTTTGGGTTAGCCAGTCGGGGTGGCGCTGGACCAGGGGCGAGTTGGCCGGGGCCATAAAGCCAAACTCAAACCAGGGAATCACGCTGAGGTTGAGCCCGTGGGCGGTTTGCAGCATGTCCTGCAGCAGGTCGCGATCGCCCTGGGCGGCCTCTAGGGCGTCATTGCGCCCCTGGGCTTCGAGGTCGGGGTAGAGCCCCTGCTTGTAGCCCGTCGCCCGCTCGCCCACCTGGCTGGGAAAGAGGGTGTAGCCCCAGCTCCACATGGCGGGGTACACCGTGTTGAAGCGATGGTTGGCCAGGTTGTGCAGCGCCTGGTCGAGGGCCGTCGGCGAAAACAGCACCTGACTATCCACATTGGTGAGCCACACGCCGCGCAGCTCGGGGGCGGCAGCCCGAGCGGGGTTCAGGGGGGCGATCGCCATCAGCAGCGCCGTCAATAGCGTCAGGCCTAGGTAGCAAAGGCGTTCCATGGCTGGTTCGTACCCTCAGAAAAGGACTGTCCTATTAAAGCGAGTTTGCTCCAGTGAAGGTGGCTGGGCTGACCTGATACTCAATTGACACACTGTCGGCATATCCAGCTAGTGCTAGGCGGGTGCGCCCTCGCCACTCTCAGGTCATCATCAGCAGGGCTATCACAATCAGCAGGGCGCATAGCGAGAACCCCACCATCATTAGGTTCTCTACCCGTCGGCTCAAGATCCCGAGGATGAAGACGATGATAAAAAACAGGATGACCACCAAAAAAATCAGCTCGTTTTCCGTAGCCTGGTCAATTAAGGAATCTTGTGTGTCCGGGCGGGGGCTGGTTTGGCCGAGGTATGGCTGAATTAGCAGTGGTGTCATATGTGTTGCTGTATATTTCGCCATTCTTAAACTAAGTTTAAATCGTGCTCTAAATCACAATGGGCGATCGCGCAATTTGATCTGATCAAGGGGTCACTGTTCATCCGTTGCCTCAGGGTTGATTACCTATGGATACTCCTTCTCCGGTAGACGTTGCGGTTGCCACAGCCCTGGCCAAGGAGCGCACCGCTGACGATATTGAGAGCATTAAGCGGGCGTTTCTCAACAACCTGTTCTACGTGCAGGGCAAGCCGGTGTCGCTGGCCACCCAGCACGACTACTATATGGCGCTGGCCTACCTGGTGCGCGATCGCATGCTGCACCGCTGGAACGGCACCGCCGAGAGCTACACCCAGCACCGGGCGCGCACGGTGTGCTACCTGTCGGCGGAGTTTTTGATGGGGCCGCACCTGGGCAACAACCTAATCAATATGGGCATTTACGAGCCGGTGAAACAGGCGATGGAAGAGCTGGGCCTGAATTTCGACACCCTGCTGGCCCAGGAAGAGGAACCCGGTCTGGGCAACGGCGGTTTGGGCCGACTGGCCGCTTGCTATCTCGACTCTTTGGCCTCGCTAGAAATTCCGTCGGTGGGCTACGGTATTCGCTACGAGTTTGGCATTTTTGAGCAAGACCTGCGCGACGGCTGGCAGGTGGAGCGCACCGACAAGTGGCTGCGCTACGGCAATCCCTGGGAGGTAGCTCGGCCCGAGTGGTCGGTGGAGGTCAAGTTTGGCGGCTACACCGATACCTTTACCGATGACCAGGGCCGCTACCGGGTGCGCTGGGTGCCCGATCGCGAGGTGCTGGGCGTGCCCTACGACACGCCGATTTTGGGCTACCGGGTCAACACCGCTAATACTCTGCGGCTGTGGAAGGCCGAGGCGATCGAATCGTTCGACTTTGTAGTGTTTAACCAGGGTAACTACTACGGCGCGGTTGAAGAAAAAGTTGCCTCTGAAAATCTCTCCAAGGTGCTCTACCCCAACGACGAAAAAATTGAGGGTAAGCAGCTGCGGCTGGAGCAGCAGGTGTTCTTTGTGTCGTGCTCGCTGCAGGACATGTTTCGCATTTTGGCGGGGCAGAATATGGCGGTGGAGCAATTCCACGAAAAGTTTGCTATTCAGCTCAACGATACCCACCCCGCGATCGCGGGGCCTGAGCTAATGCGCCTGCTGCTCGACGAGCACGGCCTCGACTGGACCCTGGCCTGGGAAATTACCCAGAAAACCCTGGCCTACACCAACCACACGTTACTCCCTGAAGCGCTGGAGAAGTGGCCCGTCAGCTTGTTTGGCCAGCTGCTGCCCCGCCATTTAGAGATCATCTACGAAATCAAC
>JBARVK010000687.1:0-1603 GCA_049646225.1 Nodosilinea sp. | reverse complement strand
GGGCAGATACAGCGTCGGCAGTTCATCGAGGGCCAGCACCAGTGGATCGCTGCGCTTACGGGTGACGTTGCGGGTGACAATCAGGTGCAGCAGGGTGGCGACCAGGGGCGCAACCGCTTCTCGCCGCTGGCGATCGAGGCCCAGAATCAGCAGCTTTTTGCCCTCCAAATCCAGGGGCAGGGTGGTTTGACCGCAGAAGGCGCTGACCAACTCCTGACTGAGGAAGCGGCTGAAGACCTTGCTGGCCATGCCGATCACTCCTGCCACGGTCTTCTCAGAACCCGCCAGTTGCAAGAGCTGAGAGAAGGCCAGATAGACCCAGTTGCTCATGGGCCAGTCTCCCCCAGCATCACCGCGCTCTTTGGCGGCGCGAATGCGGCTGGGCAAATCCGACAGGCTCAAGATCGCCGAGGCCATCATCAAGTCTGGCTCCGGCATCCCCTTGGCCAGCATCAGAATTGCCTGGGTGAGCTGATCGCCCGCATCGGCAAAGAACTTGTCCTCAGACGCATTGGCCGAGAGGGCAAAGTTGCGGTTCATCACCGTCGCAATCTGCCGCGCCATTAGGGCATCGTCGGCATCCCGCAGAAAGTCCAACGGGTTGCAGACCTCGCTTTCAGGGTAGCCGGGGGCAAAGACGCTGACGGAGTAGCCGCGTTTGGCGGCATAGGCGGCGAGGACTTCGGTCTGGTCAGGGTATTTGAAATCGTAGACGATCGCGGGCATTCCCTGATCCAGCGCCGAACGGATGGTGGGGTTGATCAGCGAGAAGGTTTTGCCCGAACCGGGGGCTCCACAGACGGCGATACCCCGCTGGGCATCGGGGAGCCAGAGGCTGCGGCTACTGTTGGGTTTGCCGCTGGAATTGCGGGGAGGACTGCCCACATAAAGCGTGACCGCATTGTGGCGTCGCTGCTGGAGTTGCCGCATGGCCTTTTTTTGGGCCACTCGTTTCTCGCCGCCCCCGGCCAGATAGCCTCGGGCCAGTTGACCTTTCTTTTGGCTGTTACCGACGACGGACATGATGATCATGGCGGCGATCGCACCCACCAGCACCAGCCCATTCTGCCCTTGCAGCGAATGGAAGATGTTGTTGCCCGTGCTGGAAATGCCATCGGGGACTGGGGCCACACCGATGTAGGCGGTTTTTGAAAGAGTCATGGAGTTGCCACCTCCAGGGACGCGGGTGGAGTAGTAAGCGCGGGTTGAACAAGCTCAGGTAATCCCATCTCCGCTAATCGCGACACTACCGCTAGGGAAATGCCCGCTGCATCGGCAGCAGCCTGAGGCGTAGAACCGTTGCGCACTCGGGCCAGGAAGTCTTGAACCTTAGAAATAACGGGACTATCAGAAGGAATGAGATGTTGTGAAATGGCGCTATTCAACCCTCGTTCCACGTTGGCAAGGCTGGCTGTGCGGCCACTGGTGGTGACGATCGCGGACGATTGAGAAGTGATGTTGGGTGCAATGGCCACCGTCGCATACTGCGGATCACCCGCCCCATAGTTCACCTGAAACTGATAGACCTTGCGCCCTTCCGGTGAATCAGTCACCACCGTTAGCAGGGTAGAGGCCGTCTCAGGCAGGTTCTCGAAAATAATCC
>JBARVK010000686.1:0-2113 GCA_049646225.1 Nodosilinea sp. | reverse complement strand
GTCCTCTGCAGCGCAGATCTGGACGCTTTGCGTTAAGTAGCCCAACAGTTAAGACCTCAGCGCAGATACTGCGCTGAGGTCTTAACGTATTAAAGAAAGATAAACAACGGTCTCCTTAGACAGCTGCTCCTTCTGAACTGTTGCTTGGGGGTAGATTATCGTCATCTGGCACCGCTGACTCTGCCGTTTCTAGCAACACCTCCAGCTCTAGGGTGAGCTGTTCGGTGGTGGCGGCCTCAGCGTTGTCGTCTACGGTGGCGACCGGTTCAGTTGGGGTGGCGTCGGCGTGCTCTAGCCAGGGAGAGTCGAAATGGTGCCAGGGCAGCACGGGCTCGTTGGGCAGGCTTTCGGTGAGTACGGTGATATTGCTGGCGTCTGGTTCGGGTAGTATCACCCGCCGTTCTAGCGTTGTCTCTTGCTGTCCATCGCTCATCACTGGTTCCCGCTGAATGCGTTAAACCCTTCTTAGAAAGGGCTTTTGAAGGTTGCTAGAACGTTCCTAAAGACGCCCCGGCAGCCACATAAATCACCAGAATATGTACCAGCATGATAGCAGTTGTGCCCCAGATGGTGTAAGCCGCATATTTAAGGCTTTGTGAGGTATCTTCGAGGCGCTGTTTGTTGGCGTTGTAGGTTTCAGACAGGTTGACCAGCATTTGCAGCTGGTAGTCTTGCTCTGCCAGGGCCAGGTAGGTTTCTAAAAAGTTACGATCTTCCAGGTTGGGGGTAACGGCTACCTGGCGGGGTAAAAAGGCGCCCATCAGCAGCGAGAAACTGACCAAAAACCCGAGGATTTCAGCCAGACTAAACAGGCTGCCGCTGACCAGCAGCCGCGAAATGCTGAGGCTGGTCAGCAACGCGCCGTTGGCTACGAACAGAATGTTGAGCTTAGTGGTCAATAGCTGGCTTTGCTCGCTCTGTTCGCGCAGCACCATACGCACATCCTGGGCGGCGAGAGTTAGCGTTGCGGGGGGAATGGGCGGCGAAGCAGGGCTAGCCTCCTCGACGGGCAGGCTGAGCTGAACCTCGTCAAGGGATACAGCCTCGTTTACGGTGGAGGATAGCTGATCGACCGGAGCAGAGACAGAAACGGCATTGACCATGGTGCTGACGGCAGTGAAATAACCCCTGTTTCAATACTAGTGAGGATTTGAGCGGATGGGGGCGTGGGGTAGCTGGTGGATCAAGCGTTTGTGAGACAGGTTTACTCGGATGGAGGACTACCCCAGGGACAGGGGCGTTTAGCCAGGCTATCCGTCGCGCTGGAGCACCTCAGCAAACTCTAGATCTTCGGATGCCAGTACAAAAATGGTGGCCGGTAAGGCGGTGGTTCGTTTTTGCAGATCCAGGTAGTACTCGGTAAAGTTTTCTCCTGGATTGGCCAGGCCCAACAAGACCAGGTCTGCGGTGGCAGAGGTAGCAGTGAGGATGTCGTCAAAGGCGCGATCGCGGGCCACAATGACCTTAGGAATGGCCCCAATGCGCAGGCCCTTCACCAGATTCTCTAGATTTTGTTCAGCTTTGGCCTTGGCCTGTTCATTGGGGACAACCAGGTTGAGGTAAATATCCGCATTGCGCCAGCGTCCGCTGGTTCGCAGCAGGTAAGCCAAGATCAGCATCAGGCCGCCATTGGTCTGTAGCCCACCCCACCAGACATCAATGCGGCGGTTAACGGGCAGCGGGTTGCCAAAGGCTGGGTAGGCGTCCGGCTGACTGCGAAAGATCAGCACATTGCGGCGCGCCTGGTGACAGGTGGCGATCATCTGGCAAAAGCGATCGCGCGTATTTTCAGCCTCTGTATCCCCCAGCAGCACCGTGTTGGGCACCAGGGGGCCAATGCCGTAGGCATCGACCAGCTTTTCCATGCCGCTAAAGGGGTCGGGGGCGGTTACCAGCCGCACAAAGGCCTCAATGCCCTGCTTTTCGAGATAGTCTTCGATTGTCGTCTCTAATGAGTCTTGCTGGCTGGCGCTGCGGGCTCCCGAGGGCAACACGCTGGACAGGGTAATTAAGCCCCGGTTGTGGGTCAGGTCAACGGCCAGGTTAGTCAAGTGTGGGCGCTTGGTCGGAGCCCCCGAAAACACCAGCAGGTGGGGCCGCCAGTTTTTGGTAT
>JBARVK010000685.1:0-3526 GCA_049646225.1 Nodosilinea sp. | reverse complement strand
GTTGCAAAGCTTGCTGTCTTTGTAGGCTTTGCCCGACTTAAACGCTTTGCCGTTGATCATCGAGATTGGGGCTTTGAACCCGGCCTCGAAGCCTTCTAGTTTGCCGAGGTCAGGCGGCGCGGGGATGGGAATTTTGCCGCCTAGCTCTTTGGGGTTAGCGGTGACGGTGCCGAGAATAATCAGGCGCTTGTCGGCAGCAGGGGAAGCCTTGAGGTCATCCAGCAGGAGGTTGCACAGCAGAAAGTGGCCCAGGTGGTTGGTGGCCACGCTAATTTCGTAGCCGTCTTCGCTGTACATGGGCTCTTTGAGCAGAGGGTAGTAGACGGCGGCGTTGCACACCAGCGATTCTAGGCTGCGCCCGGTGGCTCGAAAGTCGCTGACAAACTGGCGCACGCTGGCCAGAGAACCCAGATCGAGATGAATAATACTGTAGCTACCGTTGGGCATGCCAATGTCCTGGGACACCTGCTTGGTTTTATCGATGTTGCGGCAGGCCATGACGACGTGCCAACCGCGATCGGCCAGAGCTTTGGCAGCGTTTAGCCCCACCCCAGATGAGGCGCCGGTAACAATGACTGTTTTCTGCTGTTCCATGACTATCCAAACACTGAAAAATCGATTGTAGTTTTCCAGTGTTAAGGATTGCACAGGCGCTGAAGCAATGTCTTAACGTTTTTTGAGGTGTTGTTACACGGGGTTATGGGAACAAACGGCGATCGCCGTTTGTTCCCATACGTTTATGTAAACGAACTTGCCCAGTCCTTTGCCCAGTGCAGGTGTTTGTGCACCTCGTCGAGGGTTTGGGCTTCGCTGTAGAGGCGCAGCACCGGTTCGGTGCCGCTAAAGCGAATCAACAGCCAGCTGTCGTCGGCTAGGGTGAGTTTGTAGCCGTCGATATCGAGGACGTGGGTGACGGCTTTGCCTGCCACTTCGGTAGGCGGGGCCTGAGCCAGAGAGTCGAGCAGTTTGGCCTGTACATCCATGCTGGCCAGGGGCAAATCGATGCGATCGTACTCGGAGAAGTAGCCCACTTTCTCCTGTAGCCTGCGGTAGTAGTCGCCGAGATCGAGGCCCGAGGCAACGACGGCTTCTAGCACGTAGAGCGCCGACATCAGCGCGTCGCGCTCGGGAATGTGGTGGCCGTAGCCAATGCCGCCTGATTCTTCGCCCCCCAGCAGCACCTTGGCGTCCTGCATGCGATCGGCGATGTACTTGTAGCCCACGGCGGTTTCGTATAGCTCCAGGCCGTTGAGCTTGGCCACTGCTGGAATCAGGTTGGAGCCGCTGATGGTTTTGACGATCTCGCCGCTGTAGCCCCGCCGTGACTTCAGGTGGTCGATCAGAATCGGGATGAGAATTTGGGAACTGAGAAAGTTGCCGTGGCCATCGACTGCGGCAATGCGATCGCTATCGCCATCAAACACCAGGCCCACCTTGACGCCCTCCTTGGCCGGATACTGTTTGACGGTCTCCAACATTTCGCCCAGGTATTTGGGCAGCGGCTCGGGCGGGTTGCCGCCAAACAGCGGGTCAGCCTCGCTGTGCAGCTCGTGAATGCTGGCTTCGCCCAGAAGACGGGGTAGCCCCCCGGAGGCCGACCCGTACATCACATCGGCAAACACCGTCAGTTGGCCGCTCGAAATTGCCTTTTGAATCGCAGACACATCGACTTCGGCCTGGAGCGCGTCGCAGTAGGCAGGCCAGGGGTCAAAGGTCTCAACACTGCCGCGATCGCCCAGGGGGGCAGGCGGATTGGGCAGCAGCGCCTCAACCTGCTTCGTTACCTCTGGCGAAACGGAGCCGCCAAAGGCTCCTTTAATTTTGAGCCCTGAGTAGGTGGGGGGGTTGTGGCTGGCGGTGATAACGATCGCCCCCAGCAAGTTTTGATGTTTGGCGGCGTAGCTAAAGGCGGGCGTGGGGGCATAGTCTTGGGAGAGCAGCACGTCAAACCCCTGGGCCGCGATCGCCTCAGCTGCGGTGCGGGCAAACTCAGCCCCCAAAAAGCGGCGATCGAAGCCCACTGCTACGGTACGGCTGCCGGTCTCAGCTCCAAAGGAGCGGTGCAGCACATGGGCCGATATCGCCGCCACTTGGGCCACTCGCTCAAAGGTAAAGTCAGCGGCAATAATGCCACGCCAGCCATCGGTGCCAAACTTGATGGGCTTTGGGGTCGCTGGAATAGGGCCAGAGGGTGCTGCCATAGCAGATTCCAAATATCAGAGTAGGAGAGCAGATTTTTCTAGAGTTTACCCGCTTACTTCGATGGTGACACGCCCCCAACAGCGGCACTACGGACAATTTATCCAACCGCCCCATCTTGCCGGAAAGCGTTGAAAGATTGGCGAATTTTCCTGACGCGATCGCGGTTAGGGCGCAAATACAAGGTGCGTTAGGGGCACGGCACAGGCTTTATCCCCTGAGAATTGTCGCTGCCGGGCTAACTTTACCAACAGTGGGGGGCTGCTGTGCTACCCTAGTCAAGTAAAAACGGGATGTAGCGCAGCTTGGTAGCGCACTTCGTTCGGGACGAAGGGGCCGTGGGTTCGAATCCCGCCATCCCGATTCTTCTGTTGTTGTTGTCGAGTAACGATCTAGTTAAGACGACACTAAAGTGTTCGCGACGACGACTAAATCGTTACTCTACACTCGGTCACGCGATCGCGGCCACTGACTAAAACCGCGATTCATACTCAATTAAGAAGATGTTGTCCCCAGCCAGGTTGGTGGTGCCCCGAGCCCGAATCTGGTTGCTCAGCTGGTACGACAGCCCATACTGAGGTGGTTTGCTGTTGTTGAGAATTTCTAACACGTCCACGCTGGCATCTTCGCCCAGGGCAAAGGAAGCCTCGACCCCAATGCCAATGCCCACAGTACTTTCGGTAGCGGTATCGGTGGTGGGAAAAATACTGAACGATCGCAGGCCAACGGCATCGGCAATGCGATCGCCAAAGGTCGCGATTGACCCGGCCCCCACAAACCCGGCTAGCTGCGTCAGCGAAGCACCATAGACATTGGTAACCACGCTGCTGCCCAGCAGGGCGAGCAGATCTTCCTGACTGCGGGAGGGGCGACTAGTCAGCGTCAGCAGCTCGCCCGCCTGACTGGCAGTGGCGCTATCTTGCAGGTCACTAACGTAGCCGTAGGCGGAGGCAAAAACCGAAACAAACTCCACTTCCCCAAAGGTGGTAATGCCGGAGGGAGCGGTAATTTCGGCGCTGTTAAAGGGGTTTACATCTGTAATGCGGGCTACGTCGGTGTCTTGCACCCTGGCCCGCATTCGCACGTCTAAAAACGGATTCAGCCCAGCGTCGGGGAAAAACGTGGCGGTATTTTCGGCATCTTGTACCAGGCGAAACTGGGTCGAGAACAGGTTGATCCAGCCGCGATCGAGGGCCAGCACTCCGCTGGGCCGCAGGTCCGTCAGCGTACCATTGACCTCGAGGCGGCCTGAGGTGGTGATGTAGTAAAAAGGCTGCCCCACGATCACCAAATCGTTGCTCAGGTTCAGCTTCAAGCCGCTCAGCCT
>JBARVK010000684.1:0-4031 GCA_049646225.1 Nodosilinea sp. | reverse complement strand
AGTTTCAGTCACGGCTCCAGCCGCCGCTAGGGTCAGAGAACCTATAGCGACTCATTCCGTTCCGATGACGGCAACCGCTCCGGCTCCAGCGCTACCAACCTATCTCACCAGCAGCGGCAAAGCGTCGCCCTCCCCCCTAGTCTATCCGCTGCGATCGCAGAAAAAGATCAAGACCATTGCCGCCGTCGAGCTGCCCAGCTTTGGCCGCACCGTGCGGCGGCGGTAAAGCTGGACTGCTAAGCCATTTAGAGCAAGGGCAACTGGTCAGTTGCTCTTGCTCTAGGCGTTGACGGTTTGATTCATAGCTGTTTTCAGCAGCCTCAGCACTCAAGCCATCGCCGGACTAGCTATTTCAGGTGGTGGCCAATCACCATTTGCAGCAGCGAAGGCTCCCCACCGGGCTGGTGATACCGGTCGGCCCAGGTGCGCACCATCTCGTCTAGCTCTCGGAGGGCTGCGTCTCGGTCTTCGGCGGGGATGTCTAGTTCCTCTAGTACCCGCATAGTGCCAGGAATACCATTGGCCCACTCGCGCATCATGCGAAAGTACTGAGCCGTGTCGTCTACCATCGCGTACATACGCTCCTGGTCATCGACCGGGGAGTAGGAGGCCCGCGCCAGCCCGTAGTAAGATGCACCCCAAGAGGCATCAATGCGGGCTACGGTGCCCGAGTAAATCAGCCGTCGTCGAATGTGCTCGGCCAGCGCCTCGCTAAGGGGAACGCGGTGGTCCTCTGGCAGATCATCCTGGGACTTTTCGTGCAGAATTTCAATCAGCTCTAGGAACTGGAACGAATTAATGATGCGGGCATCGGGACAGGGGATCGGCAGCTTACCCTCTAAAATGGCTTTTTCTTCGCTGGTCAAAGAGGTGCCCGACACCCGCGACTGGCTTGGCTGCCAGGGATAGCGCCTCAGCCACATGTAGGGAAACTGAATGAGGTAGCGGGGTTCTTGGGAACCTAGCATTTTGAGCAGTTTTCCCTCCGTTAGGGCCTGGCGCATCTCCTCCACAATGGCCTTAACTCGCTTCGGCTCGATGTGGTGCAGGTGACCGGTCATACGCAGGTTTTCACCCTGCTCCAGGTAGGTCATGTAAATAGCGCACTTAGCTGCGGTAGCCGCCGCATCTAGAAAGGCTCCGTGGCGGTGGCCCCCCGTACGCATAGCGCTGAAGGCGATATACAGCAGTATCTGGTCAATGGCGCTGGGGCTAAGGCGGCGAATGAGCGCTTCGTCTTCTACCGCTAGGGAAGACCAGGGCATAGAAACAAGGGGTTCAGCCATCGGACTTGGGGAAACTCAAAACAACAAGCGGTAGCGCAGCCCAAGCTGCAAGGTGCGAAACCGTTGAAAATAGTCAGAAATACGCAAACACAGCTTAGTCTAAAAGACTGAGAACAATATATAAGCTTGTAAATTTGAGATAAATACTCGTCAGTTTATAAAGAATTGGGCCTGGCTCTGCCAATTCAGCATCGGGCCAGAGGCTGCCAAATTAAAGTTTGCTTGGCCTGGATTAATCCTTGTGTGACGCAACCTCTCCTCCCATTTAACCACTGCCCAAGGATGATTTTTTTGCGATTTCATTGGCTTCAAAGGCGCGATCGATGCAGGGTTGGTGTTTGGCCACAGGTCTCGAGGATCCAGGCCCGCTGGGGCTGCGATCGCCCATTGTCGCCCTAGCAAACAGGCCCAAGTTTAAGCGAACTCGGCAGCCCCAGGTTCGGTGAGTCTGCCACTGCCGCGATAGGCCAGAGGGCCGCGCCGCTCAAGGGAGTGGGACGGCGACTGAGGGTCAATACGGCCACTGCCGCGCAAGCTGAGCCAGGTCGAGACCACGGGTACCCGGCTGAGGCGACCGCTACCGCGATCGTCTTCAGCACCGATAGTGGCGCACAGGCTAGTGTCAGCGTAGGATTGGAGAGCGGCAGACAAACCCAGAGAGGTAGCCGTAATCAGCAGGCCCAGGCTAACGGCACAGGCCAAATCAGTCATAAAGGAACGGTTGTAGGAAGGGTTCATAGGACGTGGCCTTGTTAGCGCTTCTAGTCCTAGTTACGACCCTGTACACCGTCAGTCAGGAAAATCTTTATCCGTAAATCTGCGGATTTTGAGAGTTTGGTTATCCCCAACACGGATTTCCCTGAGCTAGAAGCTCCCGTCCAAACGGCTGAACTGACGGCTCTGAGCGAGTTTAGTGCGAGCGTGGGTCAATTTGAGAGCCGCGATCGGGACCAGCCGCCGCTAGAACAAAGGCACAGTGTTCATCAAATCTTCATAAGAAGAGCGGTTGATCGCAGCGGCATAGCCGCAGTACCAATCGCGCAAATGTCTGCGATCGAAGAAAAACCCTTCATCGCAATGGCCAGAACCGACCAAACGATCTACTCTATGGGAATTGTATTTGTGTGACTGAGCTCAGGCCTGAGCTTAGATCTCTAGATAAAAGGCATGTTCTCCTAACGCGCCGTTTGGGGTCAGCCTATAACCAACGTTCGTTGAGGTATGGCCGTGCCCCCATTAGCCCTAGCAAATCGTGTCACCTGTGTAACCCCTTCGATGACTCTGGCCATTTCCGCCCGAGCCAAGGCCATGAAGGCGGAGGGCTTGCCGGTGTGTAGCTTTAGCGCCGGAGAGCCCGATTTTGACACCCCCGACCACATTAAGGCGGCGGCGAAAACGGCCCTAGATGCTGGCAAAACCCGCTACGGTCCGGTGGCGGGCGAACCAGCCCTACGTCAGGCGATCGCCCAGAAGCTCCAGCAGGACAACGGCCTTTGCTACGGCCCCGAAAACGTCATTGTCACCAACGGCGGCAAACACTCCCTCTACGGCCTGATGATGGCCTTGATCGAACCCGGCGATGAGGTAATTATCCCAGCGCCCTACTGGCTGAGTTATCCCGAAATGGTCACACTGGCGGGAGGCACACCGGTGATAGTGTCAACCACAGCTGAGCAAAACTATCGCATTACCCCCGCCCAGCTGCGTCAGGCGATTACGCCTAAGACCAAGCTTTTTATTCTCAACACCCCCTCCAACCCCACGGGGATGGTCTATTCCCCAGCCGAAATCGCGGCCCTGGCAGCGGTGGTGGTCGAGGCCGACATTTGGGTGGTATCTGATGAAATTTACGAAAAAATTCTCTACGACGGGGCGACCCACCTGAGTATTGGTGCCGTGTCGCCCGAGGCGTTTGAGCACACCATTATTAGCAATGGCTTTGCCAAGGCCTACTCCATGACCGGTTGGCGGGTGGGCTATCTGGCTGGGCCAGCGGCGTTGATTAAGGCAGTCAGCACGATTCAGGGCCACAGCACTTCAAACGTGTGTACCTTCGCTCAGTACGGTGCGATCGCCGCCCTCGAAGGCCCCCAAGACTGTGTGGCAACGATGGGCCGGGCCTTTGCCGAGCGGCGGCAGGTGATTATTGATCGGTGTCGGGCAACTCGCGGCCTCAGCTGTGGCGAGCCCGAGGGAGCATTCTACCTTTACATAGACATCAGCTCGCTGGGCATACCCTCCCTCGACTTTTGTACTCAACTACTTGACGAGAAATACGTAGCGGCGATTCCCGGCATAGCCTTTGGGTCTGAGGGCACCATTCGCATCTCCTATGCTACCGACATGGAAACTATTTTAGAGGGTATGAATCGGCTAGAAGCTTTTGTGAAAGGGCGTCTAGACTGATGTCTGGCAGCCCCAAGATCGCACCTGAGACCTGTAATTGGGCCAATCTCATTTGTTTACCTTTCGTTAAATGTAGTGTCGGTGGCTTAGTTTGATCCCCAAACAGGAATACTAGTAACAATGTTGTCGGTATTACCTGCTACATGGGGCATCGTTTTTCTCCGTTTCCTCGATTGTTTAACCGAGGCATATTTAGCCACCTGCCACTCCGATTGCTGATTGTGGTGCCCTTTGTGCTGCAGGTTTCGGTAGCAGTGGGGCTAACCGGGTGGCTATCGATGCGCCAGGGGCAGCTCGCGGTGAACCAGGTGGCCGCTCAGCTGCGAGGTGCCGTTTCGC
>JBARVK010000683.1:0-7174 GCA_049646225.1 Nodosilinea sp. | reverse complement strand
GGCTGGGGTGACCGCCCTCAACCCCAAGGCCAACAACTTTGACCTCATGTACGAGCAGATCAAAGCGCTGAAAGAGGGCAACAGCATTGACAAGCCCATCTACAACCACGAAACCGGCGAACTCGATCCCCCCGAGCGAGTCAACCCCAACCGCATCGTTGTGATCGAAGGGTTGCATCCTCTCTATGACGAGCGCGTCCGTGAGCTGATCGACTTCAGCGTTTACCTTGACATCAGCGATGAAGTCAAAATTGCCTGGAAAATTCAGCGCGACATGGCTGAGCGTGGTCACACCTATGAAGATGTGCTGGCCTCTATCAACGCTCGCCGCCCCGACTTTGAGGCCTACGTCGACATTCAAAAGCAGTACGCCGACGTCGTTATTCAAATTCTGCCCACCCAGCTGATCCCGAACGACGAAGAGAAGAAGGTGCTGCGGGTACGGCTCATGCAGCGGGAAGGCATCGACGGTTTCGACCCCGTCTACCTGTTCGACGAAGGCTCGACCATCGACTGGATTCCCTGCGGGCGCAAGCTCACCTGCTCTTACCCCGGCATTCGCATGCACTACGGCCCCGACTCCTACTACGGGCACGAGGTTTCGGTGCTAGAGGTTGATGGCCAATTCGATCGCCTCGAAGAGATGATTTACATCGAGAGCCACCTCAGCAACACCTCCACCAAGTACTACGGCGAAATGACTGAACTGTTGCTTAAGCACCGCGAGTACCCCGGCTCTACCAACGGTAGCGGCCTATTCCAGGTGCTGGTGGGTCTCAAAATGCGCGCTACCTACGAGCGTCTGGTTGGTGCCAACCGCGAAGTGGCGGCTAAGGCTTAGTTTGCTTACGCCAGGGTGACCTGACCTGTTTTGCACAATTAAGAGAGGATATCCCATGGATGTCCTCTCTTTTGGCTTGTTATAGAACTGACTACTCTGGTCTAACGCCTACTGGGTTGTCAGCGTCAGGGTTTGGTTGGGTTCAACTACCACCACCCGCTGGGCAGTCGTGTTGCCAATAATCGCCCCAGCGGCAGCCCCGCCGAGAATGCTGCCAACTGATAACCTACCGCTGAGAATGCCGCCTACAGCCGCTCCGCCTGCCGCACCAATACCGGCATCGGTCAGAATGGCCCCCGTGCTGGTTTCCCTGGGATCTTTGATATCGCGCAGCAGCTCGGAAGCAGCGTTGACGGGGTAAACCTGATTGCCAACTTCAACAGCGGTGGCGACGTAGCGCACCCCACCCTCGGCGGGCTCAAACCGACCGCGAACAACAGCCCCGGCTGGAATGCTGCGCCCGTTTAAGTTGGTGGCCGCCCCCACCCGTAAGGTTTGTTCGACGGTGGCATCGGTGTTTAGGTAGAGGGTTTTGCTGTTGGGGGTAACGGCCTGAATCGGCGACGACACAAACAGCTGCGCCTGGACGACGGGGGCCTGAACCAGAGCGGCGACGGGCATGACCGCTAAGGTTAGGGCTGCTAGATGACTTACTTTCATCGCAATCTCCAGAAACGGAATCGAAATTAGAGGGGTACCTTGTTCGTGAAGCAGGTCTTGTTCGTGAAGCGGGCACAGAGACAGGGGGAGTGGTAGGTTGGTGAGGCCATCAGGCCCGCGATCGCTTTAGAGAATACCTCTAAGGTAGAGACGGTCCGCTAATTCAAATGTTCCTGCCCAACCGCGCTCCCCTTACTGTCTATGCAATCTACCGCTGAGTATACCTGCGCTTTTTGCGGCGAGCCCAACACCACGTTTGTCGATTTTTCCGCTGGGCTAACCCAGGCCTATATCGAAGACTGCCAGGTGTGTTGTCGCCCCAACCAGCTCTACATCACCATCGACGAGGGTTCACTAGACATTGAGATTGCTACTGACTACGTGGAGTAGTGCTCGGTCCCTTATCCTGATCACCGAGGCTAGACTAGCAGGCCAGCAGGCTTGCCTAGGGAGGGCGGCATCACCAGGTTAGCCTGAGCCTGATTTCGCCCTTTGGCTTTGGCCTGGTAGAGGGACTGGTCGGCGATAAACACCAGATTGGAGGGCAAATAGTCGACCATCGGCACAACGCTGGCCACCCCGCAGCTAATCGTGACCACCGCTGCAGTATCGGAGGCCGCGTGGGGTAACCCCAGGTCTTGCACAGTTTGAACCATATTAGAGGCGACGTCCACCGCTCCAGCCAGCGGCGTGGCGGGTAAAATCACGGCAAATTCCTCCCCGCCGTAGCGGGTGACTAGATCGGCTGGGCGCTTGACGCAGTGACTCAGAGTCGCCGCAATCTGCTGTAGGCAGCTGTCCCCAGCCTGGTGACCGTAGCGGTCATTGTAGAGCTTGAAAGAGTCGATATCACACATAATCAAAGATAGGCAGGTTCGTTCCCTTGCGCCCCGCCGCCACTCCTGCAGCAGGTACTCATCAAACCGCCGCCGGTTGGCCACCTGAGTGAGGCTATCGATCACCGTCATTTGCTGGAGCTGCCGATTGGCTTCCCGCAGCTGCTGTTCGAGACGGGTCTGCATGATGAGCCGCCGCACGCGCTGCCGGAGCACCGCCCAGTGAATAGGTTTGGTGACGTAATCCATCACCCAAATCTCAAAGGCCTGATCAACCGATTGTTCATCTCCCAACCCAGTGATCATCAAAATGGGGGCATGGGTGTGATTGGTGAGAGTTTGCAGCCGTTGGCAAAACTCAAAGCCATCCATGACCGGCATCATGGCATCGAGCAGCACCAGGTCAGGGTGGTGGCGATCGTACAAGTCGAGGGCCTGTTCTCCGTTTGCGGCTTCAAGCACCTGGTACTGTTCTTTCTTTAGGTAGCGGATGAGCATACTGCGAATGAAAGGCTCATCGTCCACTACCAGGATGAGCGCAGGGGGTTGTGAATTGATCATAGTTGCTTCACCTCCTGGACTTCTAAGAGGGACGCTAAGCTGGTCTTAACTCGGGCGGCGGCAGTCTGAATGGCTTCAATCTGAGTCCATATATTGGGAGAAAACGGGTCTGGCGGCGGATCTTTTAAGCACGATTCAAGTGTGCGGCACCGATCGGCCAGGGAATGGGCGCTGATGGTGGCACTGCTCGATTTGAGGGTGTGGGCCGACCGCTTGAGGCTGGCCCAATCCTGCTGCTGGTAGCTGGTGGTCAGGTCTCTCAGCAGTTGTTGGGTGCTGGACAGGTAGCTGTGAATCAGATCGTTTTGAAAAGCTGGATCGGCCCCACCGATGGTTTCGATGAACTGGTGCAGCGCCGTCAGGTCTACCGCCAGGTCCGGTTCCGCTGGGCTGGACTCGGGGCAGGTTTCCTGCAGGATCTTAACCAGCTCATCGAGGCGAATGGGTTTACTGATGTAGTCGTCCATACCGGCCTGGAGACAAGCTTCACGATCGCCCTGCATGGCGTTGGCGGTCATCGCCACAATGCGGGGGCGGGTCGTGGGCCAGATCCGGTGGATCTGGCGGGCGGCCTCCAGGCCGTCCATTTCGGGCATTTGCACATCCATCAGGATCAGGTCATAGGGTCGCTGGGCCAGGGCTGCTAGGACCTCCAGGCCGTTGGCGGCCACATCGGCCCGATACCCTAGGCGCTGCAAAATTTGCAGGGCTACTTTTTGGTTCACCATGTTGTCTTCGGCCAGTAAAAGCCTGAGGGGATGGCGCTGGCCCAGTTGAGCATCAAAGGCGGAGGGATTGAGGCGAGGGGCCATTCGTACAGCTTGGGGCTGACCGGCCAGAGCTGAGGTCAGCGCATCCATCAGCTGGGACTGTTTGACCGGCTTGGTCAGGCAGGCCGCAAAGAGCGAACTGTCGTTGGTACCCTGGCTCCAGCCCAGGGAGGTGAGCATCACCAGGGGCAGGGCCAAATCGGGAAATCGTTGGCCGATCGCCTGGGCCAGGCCCACCCCATCCATTTCCGGCATTTGCATGTCGAGAATGGCCAGGTCGTAACGGTCTCCCTGGTTCAAACGAGCCAGGGCGGCGGCACCGGAGTCGACGGCTACTGCACTCATGCCCCAGGACTCAAGCTGCAGCTGTAGAATTTTGCGATTGGTGGCGTTGTCGTCTACGACTAAAAGATGACGACCCTGGAGCAAGGGAGCGGGTGTTGCGGGCAGGGGATGGGGCGGGTGGAGGTCGAGGTCGACTGGCAGGGCGAAGTAAAAGGTCGAGCCCTGCCCCGGGCTGCTTTCGACCCAAAGGGTGCCCCCCATCAGTTCGCACAGGCGTTTGCTAATGGCCAGCCCCAAGCCTGTGCCACCAAACTGCCGTGTGGTAGAGGCATCGACCTGGCTGAAGGGTTGAAACAACCGATGCAGGCGATCGCAGGGAATTCCGATGCCGGTGTCTCGGACCGCTACCTGAAGCTCGATTTTAGGGTGGGGATAGGTCTCCAGGGTTTTCGCCGATAGGGAGACAATCACCTCCCCAGCGGGCGTAAATTTGATCGCGTTGTTCACCAGGTTCACTAGCACCTGGCGTAACCGACTGACATCTCCTACCAGGTTGAGCGGCAGATCGGAGGGGAGCAAGTAGGCCAGTTCTAACCCCTTTTCGTCAGCTTTGGCGGCGAGTAGGTCGAGGGCCTCTTCCAGACAGGTGCGCAGGTCAAAGGGATGGGTTTCGAGGTCGAGCTTACCCGACTCAATTTTTGAGAAATCTAGGATGTCGTTGATGATCGTCAGCAGGGCATCGCTGGCGTTGCGGGTGGTTTCGACAAAGTCGCGCTGCTGGTCGGTGAGGGAGGTGTCGAGCAATAGCCCGGTCATGCCGATTACCGCATTCATGGGGGTGCGAATTTCATGGCTCATCATGGCCAAAAACTCGCTTTTGGCCTGGTTGGCGGCTTCGGCAGCATGACGAGCCTGTTCTAGATCATGCATGTGCTGGTGGAGCTGGGCTTCGGCGGCCTTGCGATCGCTAATATCAGTCTGGATGCCGACAAAGTGGGTCAGGGTGCCCTCGGTATCGTAGATAGGTGAGATGCTCAGCTGGTTCCAGAAGGGCTGGCCGTCTTTGCGGTAGTTGATGAGCTCAACCGTACAGTCTTTGTCTGCCGCGATCGCCTGACGCAGAATTGGCAGGGCTGCCTGGTCCTGGTTATCGTCCTGCAAAAAGCGGCTATTGCGCCCCAAGGTATCAGCGGCGGTATAGCCGGTGATACGCTCAAAGGCCGGATTGACCAAGATGATCGGGTTGTCATGCTGGCGAGCATCGGTAATAACAATGCCGTTGTGGCTGGCGGCGATCGCCCGTTCTTGCAGCCGCAGGGTTTCTGCCAGCTGCTTGCGCTCGGTAATGTCAAAGCGAATGGCCAAATACTGGGCCGGGCGACCATTGGCACCGGGCAGGGGCACAATCGTACTGTCGACCCAGTAATCGCTGCCGTCCTTGGCCCGGTTTTTGATTTCGCCTTTCCACACCTCACCCTGACGAATGGTGGTCCACAGCTGACGGAAAAACTCGGGAGGATGATGGCCGGAGTTGATCAGCTGGTGGGTCTGACCGATCAGCTCGTCCTGGCTGTACTGGGAGATGCGGCAGAAATTGTCGTTGACGTAGGTGATGACCCCCTGGTCATCGGTAATCGCCACAATAGCGGCCTGGTTGAGGGCAAAGGTGCGATATTCTAGCTGCTGATGGGTGAGCTGTTGAGCCTGTTCAGCCTGCTTCAGGCCGTTGACGTGACGGTGCAGCTCTAGCTGGGTCAACACCGACTGGGCCAAAATCTCCAGACTTTCTTTCTGGAGGGCGGTCAGAGTGCGGGGAACGACATCAGCCACGCACAGGGTACCCAGGGCAAACCCGTCCGCCGTCCGCAGCGGCATACCGGCATAGAAGCGAAGGTGAGGCTCGCCAACCACAGCGGGATGATCAAAGAAGCGGTCGTCATCTAGAGTGTCGGGCACCACGAATAGCTCAGACTGGAGAATGGCGTGAGCGCAAAACGCCAGTTCTCTGGGCGTTTCTGTCGCCGTTACACCCACCCGCGACTTAAACCACTGCCGATGTTCGTCGATCAGGCTGACCAGGGCCATTGGGGTATTGCAGAGCAGGGCGGCTAACCGGGTGAGGTTGTCAATCCCCGGAGCGGGTGGGGTATCCAGAATGTCATACCGATTGAGGATGTGTAGTCGGCACTGTTCATTATCGGGGCGAAGCGCAGGTTGCATAGATTCAAAACACCTTTGGGAAAGGCTTTTTTCCACGGTTGTCGAGCAAGAGCGATGCTGAAGTTCAGCGCGGGAGACCAGGGCTGGGGCAGAAAAAAATAGCGATCGCAAGTGGGGTTGAATGACCTGAGATAGGCGGGGTTAACATAGTCGTCTAGCTCCTACTATTGGCGGAGCTAGTCCTTCAATCGACAGGCTTTTTCTAGTTTTAGAATAGGAATTAACTACCGCTAATGGCATCAGGAATTTCCTGGTTTTAACGGTTTTGGCACCTGAATTTATGGGTTTAACCCGGCTACGGTAGAGGGACGATCGCGTCTAGATGCAAGTTGAGCTAGGTGTTATCTCCGCAGCTTCAGACATAGACTTTTCTGGGGAGAACTTGTAATCGCTGAGGCAGTCTATATAGATTGCTTGAACTAATCCGGAAATAACGACATTAATTTCTGCCAACATTGGTAACGATTTGCAACAGAATAATTCACGGCTCGTTTAATTCAGGAACTCTAACCCCAAGAGGCTGCCAATCCAGGATTCCATGATCAGGAGGCTAGATTTACGATGCCCTATGCCCCTCTTGCGCAGGGTGAAAGCGGCCCGTTGCCGTCGCTACCCGACTCAGTAGACGGTTCAGTTGAGGGGAGCTATCTATCTCTGCGAGCGCCCCTGTCGGCAGCAATCGATTGGGGCACGGTGATCAACAGCCTGGAGGTTGGCATGGTGGTATGCGATCGCAACCGCACCATCACAGCGGCCAACCTGGCTGCCCAGCGCCTGCTGCTGCCCCCGGGGGCAGATCAGGACTGGGACAGCATTCCCACGTCGGCTGATTTTTACCGACCGGGCAACCGCACGCCCCTGCCCCCTGATCAGTTTCCTCTGTGGCAGGTTTTAACCGGGGCATCCTTCTATGAACTGGAACTGGCGATCGCCCATTCTACGGGTCAGCGGTACATGGTGCTGCTGAGCGGTCATCCGCTGCTGGGGTCAGAGGGACAGAT
>JBARVK010000682.1:0-1815 GCA_049646225.1 Nodosilinea sp. | reverse complement strand
GGGAGAGGCCACGTAAACGATTCCTTCGATTAGTTCCGCTTTTTTAACATCAGTGGCCGCCGCATAGCGACGCTCAAACTCTACGCGCGACAGGCGATCGCCACTCTGTAACGGAGGATAAGTCTGCATTGCCGTAGATTGTGCGCTGGGCGCGTGTTCTCTGACCATTGGCCTATCCCGAAATTGCCTCAGGGCGTTTCCTGCTAAAACCGCTCTGCTGGCTTCTATGCTAGCCTGACTTGCCCGGTCAACCCATCGTATAAGCCCCAAAGCCTTAGCCTACAATGATGGAAACCCAATCGCCCTGTTTGGAGCCGCTGCGATGGAACCTGTGAGCTTGACTGCCGCCGCGATCGCTACTCTGGTGGCGACCAAAGCCTTTGAGAAAACCGGCGAGAAGCTGACCGATAGCGTCTGGACTTTGGTAAGCAACTTTCTCACCACCCTGCGGAAAAAAGATCCCACTACTGCTGCGGCCATTGAGCAGGTGGCCCAGCAGCCCGAATTGGCTGAGCAACAGCCTGCCACCCATGGTACCGCCACCCTGGTCAAAACCGTGGAGACTCTGTCGGCCCAAGACCCGGAGCTGCAAGCAGCGGCCCAGGGGATTCAAACGGCGGTGCAGGCCCAGCCGGGAGCGATCGTGAATATGACCCAACTGGCGGAGAAAATCGGGGTTGTCAACCAGGGCACCATCCTCAACCAGCAAAACACCATCAACCTGTAGAGGCCAGCCGGTGGTTGAAAAAATTGGCGTCCTCAACCAGGGCCCGGTAGAGCACCAGACCAACATCATCACCATCCACAAGGCCGAAAAGGCCCGGCTGATTTATAGCGACCCTCTACCCGACCTGCGCTACTTTCAGGGGCGGCAGGCTCAGCTAGGCCAGCTCAACGCCTGGCTGAAGGATGGCACCACCGCCATTGTTGGCGTGCGGGGCGAGGGGGGCATTGGCAAAACGACTCTGGTGGGCAAAGCCTTTGCAGACTGCCCTGGCTTTGCCAGCAAGTTTTGGGCCGATGTGCGCACCGGTACGGTTCTATCAGCCATGGCTCGGCGGGCTTTGCTAGAGCTAGACGTGCCCCTCGACCAGGTGCAGACCATTGAAGACAAAGACCTGCCCCAGCGGCTGCTGCGCCACCTGCAAACGGGCCGCTACCTGCTGGCGATCGACAATATGGAGTCGCTGCTAACGCCGGAGGGAGAGTGGCAGGGGGGCTACGCCGATTTTTTGCGCGATTTTCAGCAGTTGGGCAGCCAGAGTGTGCTGCTGCTGGCGAGTCGAGAATATCCGCCCAAGTACTTTGGCTGGCGGCAGTCGGAGTGGCTGCTGCTAGATGAGGGCTTAAGCCCGGAGGAAGGGGCGGCCCTGCTAGGGGCACTGGGGGTGGAGGACGACCCCGCTACCCTGGTACCTCTGGCCCAGCGGCTACAGGGCAACCCTCTGGCGCTGACCCTGGTGGCGGGGTGGCTGTGCAATGAGTATCGCCCAGGCGATCGCCGGGTGAGCCATTTAGAACAGTTCGATAATCTGTTTCAGCTCAGGGGCGATCGCCCCTACGAAACCAACATCAGCGCCGAGGAGGTGTTGACCTGGAGCCTGGATCGCCTGACTGAGCCGCTGCGGCACCTGTTGAACCAGGTGAGCGTGTTTCAAAACGAGTTTACGGCGGAGATGGCCGCTGCCTTGGTGCCCGAGCAGCCTGTAACGGCTGCTGACCTGCGCGATTTAGATCGCCGCTCGCTGCTGCAAGAACTGCCCCAGCCCAGTGCCGCAGGCCACCGGCAATTTCGCCTACAGCCCCGCATTCGCG
>JBARVK010000681.1:0-3372 GCA_049646225.1 Nodosilinea sp. | reverse complement strand
GATCAACGGCGACATTTCGCAGCAGCAGCGCCGCCCCCGCTATCATCAAGTCGTTTTAGCGAAGAATACCCAGGGCTACAAAAACCTGGTCAAGCTCACCACCATTTCCCACCTCCAGGGCGTGCAGGGCAAGGGTATCTTCTCGCGCCCCTGCATCAATAAAGATTTACTGGAGCAGTACCACGAGGGGCTGATTGTCACCAGCGCATGTTTGGGGGGCGAAGTACCCCAGGCCATTCTGCAAAAGCGGCCCGACGTGGCCCGCAAGGTGGCCCAGTGGTACAAAGACCTGTTTGGTGACGACTACTACCTGGAGATTCAGGACCACGGCTCCCCCGAAGACCGAGTGGTGAATGTGGAGATCCTCAAGATCGCCCGCGAGCTGGATATCAAAGTGATCTGCACCAACGACAGCCACTACATCTCCTGTAACGATGTCGAGGCCCACGACGCCCTGCTCTGCATTCAGACCGGCAAGCTGCTGACCGAAGACAAGCGGCTGCGCTACAGCGGCACCGAGTATGTTAAATCTGCCGACGAGATGCGGCGGCTGTTTCGCGATCACCTTGAGCCGGAGGTGATCGAAGAATCGATTGCCAACACCCTGGAAGTGGCGGACAAAGTCGAAGAGTACACCAACATTCTGGGTCAGTCCCGCATTCCCGACTTCCCCATTCCCCCAGAATTCAACGAAGACGCTGGGGCCTACATGGGCCACGTGGCTAAAGAAGGGCTGGTGAAGCGAATGAAAGCGGCCAGCTATGGTGACATTAGCCAGGAGTACCGCGATCGCCTCGAATACGAAATCGAGATGATGATCCAGATGGGCTTCCCCACCTACTTTCTCGTTGTGTGGGACTACATCCGCTTTGCCCGCGACAACAACATCCCGGTAGGGCCGGGCCGCGGTTCAGCGGCGGGGTCCCTGGTGGCCTACGCCATGGAAATCACCAACATCGACCCCATCCACCACGGGCTGCTGTTCGAGCGTTTCTTGAACCCCGAACGCAAGTCGATGCCCGATATTGACACCGACTTCTGCATCGATCGCCGCGACGAGGTGATCAAATACGTCACCCGCCGCTACGGCGAGGAGCGGGTGGCCCAGATCATCACCTTCAACCGCATGACCTCCAAGGCGGTGCTCAAAGACGTAGCTCGGGTGCTCGATATCCCCTACGCCGAGTCAGACCGGATGGCGAAGCTAATTCCGGTGGCGCGGGGCAAGCCCACCAAGCTCAAGGTGATGATCTCCGACGACACCCCCGCCCCGGAGTTTAAAGAAAAGTACGACAACGACCCCCAAACCCGCCGCTGGATCGATATGGCCCTGCGTATCGAGGGCACCAACAAAACCTTCGGCATGCACGCCGCCGGGGTGGTGATTTCCAAAGACCCGCTGGACGAAATCGTGCCCCTGCAGCGCAACAACGACGGCCAGGTAATCACCCAGTACTACATGGAAGATGTGGAAGCCCTGGGCCTCCTGAAAATGGACTTTTTGGGCCTGCGCAACTTGACTATGATCCAAAAAACCCTGGATCTGGTGGAGGCCACCCACGGCACCAAAATCGACCCCGACGACCTGCCTATGGATGACCCCGCCACCTTTAAGCTGCTGGAGCGGGGCGATCTGGGCGGCGTCTTCCAGCTGGAGTCTTCCGGCATGCGCCAGATTGTCAAAGACCTCAAGCCCTCGGGCCTAGAAGACATTTCCTCAGTGCTGGCCCTGTATCGACCGGGGCCGCTGGATGCCGGGCTGATTCCCAAATTCATCAACCGCAAGCACGGGCGCGAAAAAATCGACTTTGCCCACGAAATTCTAGAACCCATCCTGAGCGAGACCTACGGCATCATGGTCTACCAGGAGCAGATCATGAAAATTGCCCAGGATATGGCGGGCTATTCCCTCGGCCAGGCCGACCTGCTGCGGCGGGCCATGGGCAAAAAGAAGGTCTCAGAAATGCTGAAGCACCAGGGCAACTTCGTCAGCGGCGCGGTGGAGCGTGGCCTGGCCAAGAAGGTGGCCGAAGAACTCTGGGAACAGATGGTGAAGTTCGCCGAATACTGCCTCAGCGCCGATACGGAACTGCTGACGGTGGAATACGGCCCCTTGACCATTGGCGAAATTGTGGCGAAGCGCATTCCCTGCCATGTGTTCAGCGTGGATGAGAGTGGCTATGTGTACACCCAGCCCGTGGCCCAGTGGCACGATCGCGGCCAGCAGGAGGTGTTTGAATACCACCTCGACGACGGCACCAGGATTTGCGCCACCGCCGACCACCAGTTTATGACTGAGCTAGGAGAGATGATGGCGATCGACGAAATCTTTCAGCGCGGGCTAGAGTTGAAGCAGGTGGAAGCACCCTGGCCGCAGGTGCTGCGCTGCGCGTGATGGAGAATTGCCTATCTATTGCGGCCGATCAATTCTTGAGTCTTGAACACGTAGCATAGCCAGTTTTTGAAAAGACACTGTGGGCATGGTAGATGCGATCGATCAATTCACCGAGGACCTGCCGGGATAGAGAACTGTCATGATGATAGCAATGGCTATTTAAGGGAGATATCAAAAACTATCTTGCCAGCATAAAAACCAAACATCCCATCCAATTCTCATGCTGGACAAGGAAACGTACTTTTCGCGCCGAATATAGCCTGTGCCTCCAAGCAAGTTTGGGCGTGTAGGGCGATCGCCCCTCAGCACATCTTATTTTGAAAATCGCATTGGTAGATAAACGGCTCCTGCCAGTGCAGCGGAATTTCAAGCAGGTCTCGCACGCCGGTAATGCCCTGGCTAATAAACAGCAGCACCGCCACCGTATTGAGGGCCGCGTGGGTTAGCCGCCAGCGCTTTGACTTATAAATTTCGGGCAGGGTAGCGAGGGCAAAAATCATCAGCATCGCCGCCGTCATACCCAGGTAAAAGTGGGAAACTTGCCACTCGTAGCCGCGCCGAAACACCCCCGGCTGCATACCCAACAGCCATAGCCCCATTCCCGTGAGGATGGCAAAGATGGCTCGCCAGTGACGGGCGCTAGAACGGTACAGTAGCACCAGCGCCGCCAGGGTCAACAGGTACATCGCCACCACAAAGATCGCCCGAAGCGGGTCTTCGGCCCAGACGTTTTCGCGCAGGATAGTTTTGAAAATGGGATGGGCCAGCCCCAAGAGCACTAACCCTACCACCGCCCCCGCCAGCCACTGCCCCACCCGCACGTGCTCTTTACCTACGACCGGGGCAATCGTGGTTTTGGTTTTGTTGGCAACTGCCAGTCGGCGCTGGCGGGTTTGAACGGCAAAGTAAACAGCAACGCCAATCAGCGGCATAACAAATGTGACAGCTAAAAACGGGTGCAGCAGTCTCAGTAGATC
>JBARVK010000680.1:0-2572 GCA_049646225.1 Nodosilinea sp. | reverse complement strand
TTTCCGGGCGGCATTCCCAGCCACGCCGCCCCGGAAACCCCCGGCTCGATTCACGAGGGGGGCGAGCTGGGCTATGCTCTGGTGCACGCCTACGGGGCGGCCTTCGACAACCCCGACCTGATTGTGGCCTGCGTGGTGGGCGATGGCGAGGCCGAAACCGGGCCTTTAGCCACCAGCTGGCACTCCAATAAGTTTCTCAACCCGGCCCGAGATGGGGTGGTGCTGCCCATTTTGCACCTGAACGGCTACAAGATTGCCAACCCCACCGTGCTGGCCCGGCTGCCCCACGACCAGCTCGAAAGCCTGTTTATTGGCTACGGCTATCGGCCCTACTTTGTCGAGGGGTCTGAGCCAGAAGCCATGCACCAGCTGATGGCCAGCACGATGGACGCGGCGATCGCCGACATTCAGCAGATTCAGCGCGAGGCTCAGGCGCACGGGTTTAGTCAGCGGCCCCTGTACCCGATGATCATTCTGCGATCGCCCAAGGGCTGGACGGGGCCAGAGTCAGTAGACGGCAAAAAAACAGAGGACTACTGGCGATCGCACCAGGTGCCCTTCTCTGAAATGGCCAGCAACCCTGACCACATTGAGCTGCTAGAGCACTGGATGAAGAGCTACCAGCCCGAAGAACGCTTTGACGAAGCCGGGCGGCTGGTGCCCGAGCTGGCCGAACTGGCCCCGGTGGGCGACAGGCGTATGGGCGCAAACCCCCACGCCAACGGCGGACGGCTGCTGCGCGACCTGCACCTGCCCAACTTTCGCGACTATGCCGTCGAGGTAAGCGACCCCGGCACCGAGATAGCCGAGTCAACTCGCGTTTTAGGTCAGTTTTTGCGCGATGTGATGGAGCGCAACTTAGAGAGCCGTAACTTTCGGGTGATGAGCCCTGACGAGAACAACTCCAACCGGCTGAACGCGCTGCTAGAGGTCACCGATCGCGTCTCGACCGCCGAGATTTTGCCCACCGACGACCACGTATCACCGACGGGGCGGGTGATGGAGGTGCTGAGCGAGCACATGTGTCAGGGCTGGCTGGAGGGCTATTTGCTCACCGGCCGCCACGGCTTTTTTTCCTGCTACGAGGCGTTTATTCACATCGTCGATTCGATGTTTAACCAGCACGCCAAGTGGCTGGAGACCTGCATCGATATTCCCTGGCGACGACCGATCGCCTCGCTCAACTACCTGCTCACCTCCCACGTGTGGCGGCAGGACCACAACGGCTTCAGCCACCAGGACCCCGGCTTTATCGATGTCGTCACCAACAAAAAGGCGAAGGTGGTGCGGGTGTATCTGCCGCCCGACGCCAACACGCTGCTCTCGGTGGCCGACCACTGTTTACGCAGCCGCCAGTACGTAAATGTCATCATTGCGGGCAAACAGCCGGAATTGCAGTGGCTCGATATGGATAGCGCCATCAAGCACTGTACCGCTGGAGTTGGCATTTGGGAGTGGGCCAGCAACGACAAAGGCGGCGAACCCGATGTGGTGATGGCCTGCGCGGGCGATGTGCCCACCCTGGAAACTCTGGCGGCGGTAGACTTTCTGCGATCGCAGTTTGACGACCTCAAAATACGGGTGGTGAACGTGGTCGACCTGATGACCCTGCAGCCCCAGAGCGAGCACCCCCACGGCCTCTCCGACTGGGATTTTGACTCGATTTTCACCACCAATAAGCCAGTTATTTTCGCCTTTCACGGCTATCCCTGGCTGATTCACCGGCTCACCTACCGGCGCACCAACCACCCCAATTTCCACGTACGCGGCTACAAAGAAGAGGGCACCACCACGACCCCCTTTGACATGGTGGTGCTAAACGAGCTCGATCGGTTTAACCTGGCTCAAGATGTGATCGATCGCGCCCCCAAGCTGAAGAATTTGGGCGCTTACGTCAAGCAAATCATTCGCGACAAGCTGATCGAGCACAAACACCACGTCACCACCTACGGCAAAGACATGCCCGAAGTGCTGGACTGGGCCTGGCAGTATTACACCTCGGGGCAGGATGACAAGCTGCCCGCGAACTCAGTGGACGGCAAGAGCAATACCCCAGCTCAAAAGGGGGCAGAGGGCACCGCCCAGTCGCGATCGTAGGATTATCCTATTGGGTAACCCTCGGCTGTAGGGTCGTAGCACGCTACGCCCCTACGCGATCTCTCAAGGCTCTGAAACAGCGGTTTAGACTGTAGCTAGACCCCGCTCGCCCTCCTGACCTATGCCTACGCTTCCCGGCTCTAAAACGCCCTTCTGGCAGCGCGCCCCCAAGCTGATTTTGCGCCCGCTGGAGTATTTTGAAGACAACTATCGCCGCTATGGGCCGGTATTTCGGGTCGGGGACGGAGCATCGCTGTCCGTCTACGTGGCCGACCCGGCGGTGATTCAGGGTATTTTTCAGGCCGATGCGGCCCAGTTTCACGTGCCGTCCCAAAGTGCCGGCAGCGGGCTGACCTTTCTGCTGGGCGATCAGTCGCTGCTGCTGCTGGATGGGGAACGCCACCGTCGCCACCGCCGCTTGCTGATGCCGCCCTTCCACGGCGATCGCATGCGGGCCTACGGCGATGTGATCTGC
>JBARVK010000679.1:0-4839 GCA_049646225.1 Nodosilinea sp. | reverse complement strand
GGCCAAGTCTGCCTGTAAGGCGTGATAACCAAGAAAAACCTGACTGGTCAGGTTTTGGGCATTTTTAATGCTTTCAGTAATAAACTCGCAGTGAAGATCGGTAGGAACGCAAGGTGGTTGCTCCTCTTCAAAGCGAAAGACCAGCCATTGCTTGGCCTGCTGGCGATCGCGATCGACCAGTAAATCTCGGGTTTGGCGCTGCCGACGCTCCCACTTCAGGGCTTGGACCAGCCAGTGGGTGTGTTGATAAACGTAATCTTGGTGGCGCTTCAGCACCTCTAGCAGCCCGTGCAAGGCTGCATCAGGGTCGTCAGTGCCGTCGCGGAAGCCGATCCAGTTGATTTTGCGCAAGCTGTTGGGCAGATTGGTAAAGCTAGAGTGGAGCCCTTTTTGCTGGTAGTCTAGCCAGTCGGTATCGGGAGCTAGGGGAAATCGCTGCCGCCAGATCTCTTGGCTGATGGTTTCGACCTGGAGGATGGTGACGATGCGCTTATTTAAGCTGAGAGCATAGTCGAGTTCTAGCCTGCAGTGATGGGAGTTAACAGCATGGGGGGAAATAATGAATACGAAGGTATGCGATCGCTCGATCCCTTCGTTGATCTGCTGTTGGTAATCAACCCCCAGGGGAATATCGTTAATATCGACCCAGACCTTTAACCCAGAGGCTTGAAGCCGCTCGCTCAGATCAATGACAAACGGCTTGCTATCTGCCCGTCCGTAGGAAATGAAGAGATCGTAGTAAGGACATGAGGCCATGGCTAAATGTCACGCTGTAGCACCCTCTCCTGACCCTGTAGTAGCGAATCTTCACGGCTTTGATTCCGGTCTGACAGAAAAGTTAATTTTTTTAAGCATTATGACAGTAGACAAGATGGTTAAAGTTGTGCTCTGAAGGCATCATCGACAACAACCCCTGTTGGCTTGATCACACCTATTTACGATCGAACGACTTTTAAGGCTGTATATAAATCAGCGTATCGTCCAAAGGCTGCCTCGTAGGCGTCTTGTTTCTGGGGCTGCACCGCCTCGATCGCCTCCGGCAGCATGTCAAACGCCGCCGCCAGCGACGGATATGCCCCCACCCCCACCATTGCTAAAATCGCCGCCCCGTAGGCCGCCCCTTCTTCCGCTTTGGGGGCCACCAGTTCTGTGCCCAGCACATCCGCCAGCAGGTGGAACCAGAGGGGCGATCGCACCCCACCCCCGGTAGCCAACAGCTGGTTCACCGGCGCAATCTCCTGGATCACCTCCAGAGCCGCCCGCAGGCTAAAGGCCACCCCCTCCAGCACCGCTCGAATTAGGTCGCCCTGGGTGTGGGCCAGCGACAGATTTACCCAGGCCCCCCGCGTATCGGGGTCCATATAGGGGCTGCGCTCTCCCGCTAGATGGGGGAGAAACAGCACACCCCGCGCCCCCGGCTGAGACTGTTCCGCCAGGGCCATTAAATCGGTAAAGGGGAGGTTTGGGGCAAAGGTGTCGCGATACCAGCGCAGGGCACCCCCCGCCGCCAAGGTTACCCCCAGCAGGTGGTAGCCGCCGTCGGCATGGCAAAACAGGTGCACGTGCCCGTCAGGGTCGGGGGTAGGGCGATCGCAGGGGGCAAAAATTACCCCCGAGGTGCCAAGACTAAGGCTGCCCTGGCCCAGACGCCGTTCAGAAATGCCCAGGCCGATCGCCGCCGCCGCATTATCACCACCGCCAGCGACCACGGGCAGGCCCTCGGGCAGCCCGGTGCGATCGGCCATTTCTGGCTGCAGCCGTCCAACAATGGCCGTCGATTCGACCACTTGGGGAAACAGGTCGGGGCTGAGATCTAGCGCCTCCAGGATGTCTCGGTCCCACTGGCGGCTGGCCAGATTCAGGCAGCCAATACCAGAGGCGTCGGAGGGTTCGGTCGCCGCTGTCCCGGTCAGCACGTAGCCCAGGTAGTCCTTGGGCAGCAGAATTTGCCGCACCTGATTGTAGGCCTGGGGTTCCTCGCTGCGTAACCACACCAGCTTAGGCAATTGGAAGCCGGTAATGGCCGGGTTGCCGGTGCGCCGAATTAGCTCCTGCCGGGGCACCGCCGCCTCAATCTCGTCAACCGCTTTGCCCGTGCGTTGATCATTCCACAGAATTGCCGGGCGAATCACCTGGCCCGTCCCATCCAGCGGCACCATACCGTGCATCTGGCCCGAAAGCCCCAGGCCAAGCACGTTTTGCCCATCGAGTTGCTCTGTCACGGTCTTTAAAGCTGCCAACGTGGCATCCACCCAGTCAGATGGGTGCTGCTCGGTCCAGCCAGGGTGGGGCGTCAGCAAGGGGTAGTTCTGGGTGGTTTGGGCCACCACCTGGCCCTGTAGATCAACGGCGATCGCCCGCCCGCCGCCCGTACCCAGGTCTAAGCCAATCACTACGTCTGTCAAATTAGCCTCTCTAATGCTTTGATTTGCTTAGTTCAGCCAGCGACGGCTGCTTGGGGCCAGTCTGTTCGCTGACGGCAGCGGGCTGCGCATCGGGTTCCTCTGTCTCCACGATCGGCTCATCCAGACGGCTCTCTTCCCAGGTAATCAGGCGCGCGCCGCCTTTGCGGGTGAAGTAGCTCCACAACCACTGGATCATCACCACCAGCTTGTTGTCAAACTCGATCAGAAAGTAGATGTGAACGAAAATCCAGATCAGCCAGGCGGGCAGGCCTGAGAGCTTGAACCGCCCCATGTTGACCACCGCCTCGTGGTGGCCAATCACCGCTAGGCTGCCTGCATCGTGGTAGTGAAAGGCGGGTAAATCGCCGCCCTGAAGCCGCCGCTGAATCAGCTTGGCGACGTAGGCTCCCTGCTGCATAGCCACGGGCGCAACCCCCGGCAGCAGCTGTTTCCCCTCTGGGGAGGCTGCGCTATTTTTCTGGTGGGCAAAGTGGGCCAGATCGCCCACCACAAAGATGTTGGGCTGCCCCGGCAGGCTGAGGTCGGGGTTTACCATCACCCGACCCACTCGATCGAGCGGCGCCCCGGCCCGGGCGGCGAGCACCTTGCCCATGGCCGAAGCCCTGACCCCGGCAGCCCAGAGAATGGTTTTCGCCCAAATCTGCTCGGTGCGATCGCCCTGGCGCACCGTCACCACCTCGTCGTCAATGTCGGTCACCAGCGATTGGGTACGCACCGTCACACCCAGATCTTTCAGGGCCTCGGCGGCTTTGGCCGACAACTGGGCGGGGTAGGGTGGCAGCACGCGATCGAGCCCTTCCAGCAGCAGAATGCGGGTTTCGGTGGTGTCAATGTGGTGAAATTCGTTCTTCAGGGTGTGGGAGGCCAGCTCGGCCAGTGCCCCAGCCAGTTCTACGCCAGTTGGCCCGCCGCCCACCACCACAAACGTCAGCCAGGCCCGTCGCTGCTCTGGATCCGACTCCTTCTCAGCCGCTTCAAACGCGCCAAAGATTCGCTTGCGCATTTCCAGGGCATCTTCAACGGTTTTTAGCCCCGGTGCGGCCTCGGCCCACTGGTCATGGCCAAAGTAGTGGTGGCTGACGCCCGTGGCCACAATCAGCGTGTCGTAGGGCAGAGTTGTATGGTTCAGCGTGACCCGCTGTTGCTTAGGGTCAACATCAATCACCGTATCCATCAAAACTTTGACGCGGCGGTAGCGGCTCAGAATCGCTCGCAGGGGGGATGAAATATCCCCAGGGGATAGCTTGCCGGTTGCAACCTGATACAGCAGCGGTTGAAATAGATGAAAGTTCCGTTTATCGATCAGGGTGACGTCAATTTGCTTGGATTTTCCTAAGGCCTTAGCGGCATAAAGGCCGCCAAACCCACCACCAACAATCACAACTTGATGGGGGTTGGTTTCGCTAGCTGCGGCTGCCATGGATCGGACTCCATCTCGAAGGTTTTTGACTGAAGTCAGCGGAGGAATTACCCCTGCTAGGGGCAGACTTCAGCGCGATCGTCAGGGCTCTATCCAGCAAACTAGCTGCTTCATTTTATGAACAAATGTTGCCAACTTTATTGACTAAAGGATAGAAGCGATCGCCGTTTTACCTAAAAAGCTAGGTTCTGAATGAAAGCTGTCTAACTTCAGTGTAAGGATTCACAAGAGCCTTGTGGGCTGAAAAATTATCGTCGTCAATCTCAGCGCTGCCTTTGGTACATTCCAAATGTGCAAATTTATAGATTTAACGGCTGGCCCGTCATGCCCGTCTGCACGGGCATCCAATGGAGCCGCTGATCTGAATGGATTCCCGCTGCTGCGGGAATGACAGGCGGAAGCTATTTTCAGGGCAATGACAGGGGCCATTCTTTTGCCAAATTAATAACGCAGCCCATCTACGGAACCAGGTACCCGCTGTCTCAGGCTAGCCCCAAAGAATTATTTAGCCAAAACGGTCTGCGGATATTCAGCGTACATTGGGCTGGCAAGTTGGCTGGCCAAAAATAGCTCCATTTAAACGCCAAAAGCCATCCCCAACCGGGGATGGCTTAGATTGAATTGACGTCAGGGCCCGTTTGGGATGGTCGTCGGGGACGGGCGCGGCGCAGCGTTGTGCGACGCACCCACCCGTCGTTAGCCTGGGCGTTTTACTCCAGGCGGGAGGACTACATCATGCCCATGCCGCCCATGCCGCCCATGCCGCCCATGCCGCCCATACCGCCCATGCCACCCATGCCGCCCATGCCGCCCATGCCGGGGTCGCCAGCGGGGGCCGGAGGCTCAGGAATTTCGGCGACCAGAGCTTCGGTTGTGAGCACCATACCCGCGATCGAGGCAGCATCTTGCAGGCCAGAGCGCACGACCTTAGCGGGGTCGATGATGCCTGCCTGAATTAGGTCTTCGTAGGCACCGCTGAGGGCGTTATAGCCC
>JBARVK010000678.1:0-6055 GCA_049646225.1 Nodosilinea sp. | reverse complement strand
GCTCTCCAGCGCATTGTCTATACCGCCGTACCCTCCTGGTACGATCGCCCCGGTTATACCGCCGCTATGGCCGACCTGATCGCCCAGGAGCTTGACAAGCTCGAAAATCCCGACCAGGCCCATATTTTCTTTAGCGCCCACGGCGTACCGGTGAGCTACGTCGAAGAGGCGGGCGACCCCTACCAGCGCGAAATTGAACACTGCACCGAGCTGATCATGCAGGCGCTTGGTCGCCCCAATCCCTACACGCTGGCCTATCAGAGTCGGGTTGGGCCAGTGGAGTGGCTACAGCCCTACACCGAAGATGCGATCGAGCAGCTCGCCGAGCAGGGCGTCAAAGACCTGGTCGTAGTGCCTATCAGTTTTGTCTCCGAGCACATCGAAACCCTGCAAGAAATCGATATGGAGTACCGGGAAATTGCCCACGAGGCCGGCATTCCTGGCTTCCACCGGGTACCGGCCCTCAATACCCACCCCCGCTTCATTACCGATATGGCTGATATGGTTACCGAAGCTCTGGCGGCTCCCCGCCAGCTCTTCTCCGATGTGGTGCATCCTGACGAAAAGGTCAAGATCTATCCCCAGGAGCGATCGGCCTGGGGTCTCACCCCCGTCGCCGAGGTGTGGAACGGACGACTGGCCATGGTGGGCTTTTTAGCCCTGCTGCTAGAGTTGGTCAGCGGTCGCGGCCCCCTGCACTTTGTCGGCATTCTCTAAGCCTACGCCTCGGTCGGTCCCCAGTCTGTTATTCCCTGGGCCTAGAGCGTCGCGGCCAGTGTTGCCACAGATACGATGTCCGAATCACCAGCCACAGCAGCAGTAGCGCAATAATACCGCCCTGGTTGGGGGCGTCAAAGGCCAGCACCGCCAGTACAACACAGAGTCCATCCACCATAAAGAAAAGCCACAGCGGCGGGCGGCGGGGGCGATAGAACCAGCCCAGCTGCAATAGCTGAATCACCAGGGCCAGCAGAGCGCTGATTAAGGCAATTAGAGGGTTAATCCAGCCCTCTAGACCCAAGGTTCTGGCTACCGCCAAACCCGCTAAAGCCCCTACCCCAGGGCTCAGCACTAGCTCCAAAATTTGAAAAAATCGCTGGCTGTGGCGATCTTTGAGCAGCATCAGCTCGGCCATCGACCAGGTAGCCAGCACCCCCAGCACCAGGGCCGGTGGCAACCGCGACAGCAGCGGTACGTTGGACCAGAGCTGAGGGCCAGACATCAGCCCAATCAACAACAGGGGCAGGGCCAGCCGTAGCCCTGTCGCCGCCGCGATCGATAAAATGGCCAACAGTTCAGTAATAATCACGGCATTCCCTTCCCCATGGAGGGCATGGTGGGGATACCCCTAGGCGCTGAGGGCCGTTGATAGGTAATCTGCCGCCGCTTTGACGACAGCCACGGCGTTCTCATAGACCATCCGGGTCGGCCCCAGAACCCCTACACTGCCCACAGAGTCATCGCAGCAGGTGTAGTTAGACACCACTAGCGCACAGCCCTGCATTGGCTCTAGCGGGTTCTCAGCCCCAATCCAGACATTGACATCCACACCGTTGAGCATTTGGCTAGCCACGGGCGGACTGTCAGAAAATAAGGGCCACAGCTGTGCCTGGTCTTCTTCGAGCAGCCGCACGATTGACTGGATGCGCTGAGCATCAGAAAACTCGGGCTGGCGCAGGACTTCCGACAGACCGCTAATGACCAGCTGAGGGGTTTCTGGCACCCGCGATCGCTGCACCACATTGCCCAAGGCCTGACAGAGTAGCGTTCCGTAGTGCTCAAACTCAGCATCGAGATCGCTCCAGTTCAACGTAGCAACGTCGGCCAGTGGCCTGCCCCGCAGGTGATGGCTCAGAAAATTCGACAAAATTTCTAAATGGCGACGGCCCGGTTCCTCCATCGCCTGGGCCGAGGCCCCTGCGCCTACCATCGGCGGTAGCTGCACTACCACCGACTGAGTGGCTAGCGAGTCGAGCAGCACCACCATCAGCACCTGCTCCCCATCGACCGCCACCAGCTGAATATGACGAATCGTCGCCGTGCTGGACTGGGGCACCGTAATTAGAGCTAAATAGCCGCTAATCTGAGCCAAAATTTGGGTCGCCGATCGCAGCAGCGACTCCAGGCTCCGCCCCACCCAGTCCAACTCCTCCGACAGGGCGGCATCCACCCGCCGCCCCACCCGTGTCGAGGGCGACATCAGTCGATCGACGTAGAGTCGATAGCCAAAGTCTGAGGGCACCCGCCCCGCTGAGGTGTGGGGCTGGTACAGCAGGCCATACTTCTCCAGCAGGCCCATGGTGTTGCGTACCGTTGCTGGGCTCACCCTCAGGTCATACCCTTGGGCTAGGGCCCGCGACCCAACTGGCTCTGCTGTAGCAATGTAGTGACGAATCGTGGCCTGTAGCACCTGCTCGTGGCGAGCACTCAGGGGAAGGGCAGAGTCCATAGGGGGTTGGTATAAAACTCAACTACGGCGTTGCCTTACCATAACAGATGTTTTAGAGGGTTCGGTCAAGAACCCTGAGCCTACAGGTCTTTGCTCTGGCTAAAGAACTCACCCACCTTAAAGCTGGCGGTTTTCTCTAGCTGAGTGATAACCGATCGCGTAATCAGCTTGCCCTGTTCTACCAGCACTTCGCCGGTAATAGGGTGCAGTAAATCTTGGTCGGCCCGGCGGCCAATCAGGGCTTCAATGTCCTGCAGCGAGTTGACGTACATCCCTGGCGGCAGCTCGACTACAACTCCATTGCCAACCACCCTGGACTGACAAGCGAGGCGCGAGTTCGGTTTGCAGGAGGTGATCACCTCCAGGGTACGCTGCTCACGGCGGTTAATCGGGGTCAACCCCTCCATACCCGACTGCACGTAGATGTGACAGGTCGCACACATCCCCCGACCGCCGCACTCTTTGAGCACGTCGAGATCTTTGTTGAGCAGCACCGACAGCAGGTTGCCGTTGGTTTCGACGGAGGTTTCTTGGGCGATGGGTTCGAGGCGAACGGTTTTAGCCATAGGGACAATGAGGATAAGGGAATAAAAGACATAACCAAGCAGAAAACCGCTTCCAGGCGATCCTCGAAGCGATGGGCCATCTTAGCCCCAAGCAGGTTAGGAGGACGAAGCATCCAGCAAAAGAGCCTGCTCCCGAGGCGTCAATGAGCCGCTCACCAAGGTGGGAAAGTTGCGGATCGTTCTACCGCCACGGCCCATAAAGGCCGCCGCCCAGTCTTTGATCCACTGATGCTGCTCTGCTGAGAGCGAGCTTAAGCTATCTCCGACAGCCGTAAAGTGACCATTCCGCTGCACCTCAAACCGCTCTAGCCAGGGGTGAGCCGGGCGAGACTGCTTCCAGGTGTTGATGACGATGGTTTTGCCCAAATACTGGGTAGCCCCGTCGCTGAGATGGTTGAGGGCCGCAATGACCTCCTGGTGGCTTGGAGCTATGGTACCCGGTTCAGCGCCCGCTAGCTCAGGCGGAGACGCTTCAACCCCCACTAGATCGGCGGCATCGGCGGATTTGCCCAGCGTGACACAGCCCGCTAGCAGCCGAAAGGTGGGCACGGCATTGTGGGGGGCTTCGATCAGAGTAGCTTTGAGATGGCCAATCGCGGTGCGATAGTCGGTGAGGGGCATTTGGTCGGTGACCAGCACCAGTAAAATAAGCCCCTGATCGAGCTTGTAAATATGGGTGAGCTGATTGGCAAACCGAAACGAGAAGGTGTCGAAATGGGTAGGCGTGGTGTCAACGACCTGCTGAATTCCCTGGGCCAGGGCATCCTGCTGATGGGAGTTGAGGCTGATATCAGAGCCAAAAAAGAAAGGGCGGTTGCGCCCATCGATGAGCGCCATCCCAGAGATGCCGGGTAAGTTTAGGACATTCTGGATTACCTGACGTTTCATAAATCCTTTGGGGTCTCGCTCTAATTTGTGTTGTCGAATGTCCTGAACCAAGTAATCTAAGGATGGCAGACTTAATTCGACAATAGGCTTGAGGCCGTGAGTCTATCTAGGGTTGTTTCGGCAACATCGGTTGCGATCACAGCCAGGGGCTAGCCTGCACTACTATCATGGTCTGTTGGCATCCCAGGATTATCGTACGTTAGGGTTAATGCCCATGTCTGACCTTCCTTTTACGCTCGACCAACTGCGCATTCTCAAAGCGATTGCAGCGGAGGGCAGTTTCAAACGAGCGGCAGACAGTTTGTATGTCTCTCAGCCAGCGGTTAGCCTGCAGGTACAAAACCTGGAGCGCCAGCTGGATGTGCCGCTGTTTGACCGGGGCGGCAGGCGGGCGCAGCTCACCGAAGCGGGACATTTGTTGCTGAGCTACGGCGATCGCATTCTCAGCCTGTGCCAGGAAACCTGTCGCGCCATCGAAGATCTCCAAAACCTACAGGGCGGCACCCTGATCATTGGTGCTAGTCAAACTACCGGTACCTATCTTTTGCCCCGCATGATTGGCCTCTTTCGGCAAAAATACGCCGATGTGGCCGTACAGCTGCATGTGCACTCGACCCGGCGCACCGCCTGGAGCGTGGCTAATGGTCAGGTGGATCTGGCGATTATTGGTGGTGAGCTTCCTCCCGAACTACAGGACTCTTTAGAAAGAGTGCCCTACGCCGAGGATGAACTCGCACTGATTATGCCCATGTTTCACCCGCTGGCTAGCCAGGCGGTGATTCAGCGTGAAGACCTGTACAAGCTGCACTTCATTGCCCTTGACTCACAATCGACCATTCGAAAAGTCATCGACCAGGTGCTGACCCGCTGCGGCATTGAAACCCGCCGCCTTAAGATTGAGATGGAACTCAACTCGATTGAGGCGATTAAAACGGCGGTACAGTCGGGTTTGGGGGTAGCCTTTGTGTCTAACTCTGCGATCGAAAAAGAGCTGCAGATGGGCGTGCTGCACCGAGCCAAAATTGATTCGGTCGTGGTTAACCGCACCCTCTCGGTGATTTTTAACCCCAATCGCTACCGATCTAAGGCCGCCGCCGCCTTCACCGCCGAAATTTTGCCTCAGTTTACCAATCTGCCCCTCAACTTTAAGGCCATCGGCGCTGACAAAAACGGGGCCGAACGGAATGGTGCAAAGCCTGCGGCTCCGCCCCCAGAGCCGCTCTACCCGGCCCCCTAGCCGAGGGCCTCGTGGGCTATACCATGATTGTTGGGAATGGCGATTAGCCCATCTTTGTAGATGTGGATCAGCTTGCGCTGGCGAAGTTTGCCCATCAGGCGAGTCACGGTGACGCGGGTAGAGCCAATGGCGCTGCCAATTTGAGCATGGGTCAGCGACCAGGGCAGATAATAGCCCGACTCGCAGGGTTCGCCAAACTCTTCAATTAGCAGGGTGAGAAACCCCAGCAGGCGATCGATGGTGCGGCGCTGACCTAGGGTGCTGAGCCACAGCAGCTTGCGCTGGTGCTGGTAGCGAAAGGCGTCGAGTACCTCGCGCCGAAAGTGGGGCCAGTTGTCGAGGTCGCTCCAGTACAGCCAGATCACCGTCGTTTGATCGACGTGGGCAAAGCTTTGCAGCAGGAAGGGCGACTGAGCCACAATTTCGAAGGGTTGCCCCGCTCCAACAAAACCCAAAAACGCCTCTTCGCTCAGCCCCAGAGCCAGCGAGGTAGACCCTTCATCGTCGGAAACATCGTCGAGGTCGGTACCACCGAGGGACGGAGTGGCCCCCTGGGCGGTCCCGACCAGGCGCACGGCACCACGCTCTACCAGGTACAACAGCCCAGAGCGGGTGGGAATGCGTTCGTCTTTGTTAAACGTTCTGGCTCGGTAATGGGTATGGGCCCAGTCGGTGATGCGTTGCCAGGTCAAGAACGGTCGGGCATGATCGGGGCGTTGGGATGATTGCATAGCAATAGCTGGATTAAACGGTACAGATCATGACCATGGGGCAAGCGCTACAAAGGGCGCGATCGCATAGAGTCGCAGCATCATAAACCAAATCAGTCGCGCAGACTAGGTAGAGATACCCCTCAGTCACGCCAAAGGCACAACTGCAGGTGCAGTGTTGCACCCTTCAAAGCCCAACGACAGC
>JBARVK010000677.1:0-3419 GCA_049646225.1 Nodosilinea sp. | reverse complement strand
ACATCCCGCAGGCGCTTAAGCATCCAGTCAAAGCGAATGCTGCCCATAGAGAGCATATCGTTCATTTCGTCGAGTCCAGCATCGTTGAGGCTGGCAACCGGTCGCCAGTGTTCTCCCTGCAAATGCTTGACGGTGCTGCGCAGACGGCTGGAGAGCAAAATGGCCAAGGCGCGGTAAAAGCGAGAGGCAAACCAGATATCTTGCTGCAGTTTTTGACGCAGCTGAGGACAGGAAATGGCTAGCACAATGCTGGGCTCTAGGGCTGATACCGTAGCCGAGGGTGGTTGACTATCGACGAACGACATCTCGCCGACCACTTCGCCAGTGGCCAGATGGGCGATGGGTTGATCGCTCAGAGCGGCCACGGTCACCTCTAAACCACCGTCTAAAATTAGATAAATGTGTTCGCAGGGGTCACCCTCACGAATGAGCACCTGTCCGGGTTGCAGCTCCTGCCGCTGCCCAGCCTCAATCAGCCAGTCAACGTCGTCATCTTCTAAAACCCCAAGAATGAATACCACACGCTTCATGGCTGCGGCCTTACTCCACAATAGCCCGCCTGCCATCTGCAGGGCTGGGGGGGAAACCTGGCACCGGGCCACAGTGGCAGAGGGGCCAACCTAGAACGGTGGAACGCTGCCGCACGGCTACCTCATATCGGTCATGCCAGCTTTCTAACATACCTTAGGATGGGATGTATAGAACATGGCTGCGGCTAGGGGGTTCCGCAACAGTTCTAAACACGGCCTGCTGACGATCGCGGTAAACACGCTTTTGTCGCTCCACAACTTGTTTTTAAGCCCTTGCTGAGGTACCGATGGGACAGTCTATTGTTGTCAATCAGGCTGAGTTTGAGCAGCGGGTGCTGCAGCCTTCATTGGAGCACCCGGTGCTGATTGATTTTTTCGCCACCTGGTGTGGCCCCTGTCAGCTACTTAAGCCCATGCTTGAAAAGCTAGCCCAGGAGTACGACTTTACCCTAGCCAAGGTCGATATCGACGCTAACCCTGAGCTTGCTAAGGCGTTTGGGGTAGAGGGGGTGCCCGACGTGCGGGTTGCTATCCAGGGGCAAGTGCAGGAGGGGTTTGTGGGGGTGCTGCCCGAGCCGCAGCTGCGCGAGCTGTTGGCTAACCTGGGGCTGCGATCGACCCTGGAGCAAGACCTGGCGGCCTTTGATGGGGCCCTGGCCACAGGTGACTCAGCTGAGATTTTCCCGGCCCTGACGACGCTGCTGACCCGCTACCCCAATAACAGTCAAATCTTGCTCAAGGCGGCTCAGCTCTACGTTTTACAGGGAGATGACGCCCTGGCCGACCAGTATTTGGAGCTGATCGACCCCAGCGATCGCGCTGCCACCGATATGGCCGACGGACTGCGGGGGCTAATTGTCCTGCGCCAGTCCCTGAGCGAGCTGGGCGATGCACCGCTGGACGGCACCTTTGAAACCGCCGCCCGGGCGGCCCTAAAGGGAGATTTTGCTACCGCCCTTGATGGCTTTTTGGCCGTGGTAGAGCAAGATCGCGCCTACCGCAACGACAGCGCCCGCAAGGCCATGCTGACCATCTTTAAGCTGCTGGGCAGCGGTGAGCCATTAACGACTACCTACCGCAAACGGTTAATGCAGGCCCTATATTAAACAACCGTTTACTTTGGAAAATCTGAAGAATGTCGAGTTGGGCAACTTTGGTTAAGGCGACAACAGTTATTCTAGAGGGAGTTACCTAAGCTGATTTCCTAGCCCTTTGCCAACCCTGCCCGAGGGGTAAACCTATGGCATTTCTAAATCGCTGGCTTCAGTTTTTGAGGTTCCTCGAGGGGCTCCTAGAGGTTCTGGACGTTGTCACTACCCCACTGGGTATGGTCGCTACTGTCGGCGTGATGCTCTACAGTTTGCTGGTGTTTTTGGGCACCGATGCCTCCGCTGCCGCTACCCTAGCCGGGTCCGTTAGCCTAGGCCTGAGCTGCCTCATCACCCGTCCCGACTTTTAGCGTCTGGCCGCCCTTAGGCATTGGCAGGCTCATTAGTCCTAGTATCGCCGTGCCGGCAGCTCTAGCGAGCGCCCCAAGCCGCCGTTCAGGCCGGATTCCCAGCCTCTCTCTCACCTCCTCGCCCCATCTCCGCCCATGCTCCCTGCCGCCGAGGCCGAAGCCAAAATTCTTGCTCTGGTCTCCCCTTTTACCAGGATTGAACAGGTGCCGCTAGATGCGGCTCTAGGGCGCATTCTGGCGCAGTCTATCCCCAGCCCGCTTGATTTTCCCCACTGGGACAACTCGGCGATGGATGGCTATGCGGTGCGCTACGAGGACGTACAGGGAGCTAGTGCCGAACGGCCAGTGGCGTTGACGCTGACAGAGACGATTCGGGCGGGGCGATCGCCTACTCAACCCGTTGGCCCCGGCCAGGCCGCCCGCATTCTCACTGGCTCCATGCTGCCCGCCGGAGCCGATACCATCGTCATTCAGGAAGTGACCCGGCGCGAGGGCGAGCAGGTGCTGGTGCTAGAAGCGCCGGAACCCAAACAGTTTGTGCGCCACCGAGGCAGCTTCTGCCGGACAGGCGATCCTTTGATGAGTGCAGGACTCCCCATTGGCGGGCCAGAACTGGCGGTGCTGGCCTCGGCCCAATGCGTTGAGGTGCCGGTTTTGCCTCAGCCTCGGGTGGCGATTCTGTCGACGGGCGACGAGCTGGTGATGCCCGCAACGCCCCTGCAACCAGGGCAAATTGTCGACTCAAATCAGTACGCCTTGGCGGCGCTGGTGCAACAAGCCGGAGCGATCCCTGTTCCCCTGGGCATTGTGCCCGACCAGCCCCAAGCCCTGCGGGCGGCGATTCAGACGGCCCTGGCTCAGGCGGATGTGATGGTGTCGTCGGGGGGCGTATCGGTGGGCGATTATGACTATGTGGACGACATTTTGGCGGAGCTGGGGGCAACGCTACACATTCGCTCGGTGGCGGTGAAGCCCGGTAAGCCCCTGACGGTGGCGACCTTTCCGGCTCAGCAGGGAGCCGCACCGATCTACTTTGGCCTGCCGGGCAACCCGGTATCGGCCCTGGTGACATTTTGGCGGTTTGTGCTGCCTGCGCTACGCAAGCGATCGGGCCTGGCGACGGGTTGGGAGCCGGGGTTTGTGCAGGCCGTCACCCGCCAAGCCCTCAAGGCTGGGGGACAGCGTGAGACCTACCTGTGGGGCAGGCTGACCTCGACCCCCAACGGCTATGAGTTTGAACTGGCCAGCGGCGGCCACAACTCGGGTAATTTAATTAACCTGGCGGGCACCAATGCTCTGGCGATCGTGCCGGTGGGTACGACGAGCATTGCAGCGGGTACAACCGTACAGGTTATGCCCATTAGCTAACAGGCTCCTAGTTGAGTTCTTTTGCCAGGGCACACGCGTATTCCATCGCCGCTGAATTCAGC
>JBARVK010000676.1:0-6301 GCA_049646225.1 Nodosilinea sp. | reverse complement strand
CCGTTGTAGATTCCCGTCTTCACGGGAATGACGGACAGATAGCTGTCATAATGACAAGTTTACAAAAGTGGGATGCACCCAACACAAACAGGGTAAGGGCTTGATCAGATGGGGGCATCCCAGTTGTGTAACTCTCACCCTAAATCTTGCCCCCGAGAAAAGAGTAACTTTGAAATCTGGCTCCCTGTCTCCTCTAGAGACGCTCCGCGAACGCCCTTGGGCAGAAGGCGTTGGGAATGAGGGGCGCCATTTTACGAACGTGGGATGCACCCCAATCAAATCGACCAAAAGGGTGATCTCAACCATCAGTTAGGCTCAGTCGACTGAACCTTTACTCGTTAGGACAACAGCCGCAGCGCCGCTGGATAGACAATACTGTGGGGCACAACTATGGGACATAGCAAGACAGATCATGACTAGGCGAATACTGGGGCTGGTGCTGGCACTTTGCCTGGCCATGGGCTACGCCCTCACCTCAACTTCGCTGCTGCGGGCTCAGCCAAATTACGCGCCAAATTATGCGATCGCGGAAGGGCGGGGTGGAGCGGTGGCCACCGAAGATATCCGCGCTACCCAAATTGGCATTGATGTCTTAAAACAGGGCGGCAATGCGATCGATGCCGCCGTCGCCGCTGCCGCCGCCTTGGGCGTTTCCGATCCGTTTTCGGCGGGGGTTGGCGGCGGTGGTTTTATGCTGATCTACCTCAAAGACAGCGATCGCGTCATCACCCTGGACGGGCGCGAACAGGCCCCCGCCGCTACCACGGTCGATCTATTTGAGGACCCCGCTAGCCCTACGGGCGAGCTACTGCCCTTTGCCCCCAACCGAATTTCCTCGGGGCTGGCGGTGGGGGTGCCGGGTACGCCCCTGGAGTGGGCTGAGGCGCTCAATCGCTACGGCACGCTGTCGCTGGCTGAGGCGCTGGAGCCTGCGATCGCTCTAGCGGAGCAGGGCTTTGTGGTCGATGCCAACTTTGCCAGCCAGGTCGAGCAAAATCAGGCCCGGTTTGCCGCCTTTACCTCCACCCGGGCCTTATACCTTCCCGGTGGTCACCCGCCCGCCATTGGCTCCCGCTTTCAAAACCCTGAGCTGGCCAACACCTACCGTCTGCTGGCCGAGCAGGGGGTGAATGCGTTTTATCGGGGAGAAATTGGGGCCGCGATCGCCCAGACGGTACAGCAGCCCCCCACCGTAGCTCAGCCTCCGTTTCCCGTAGCGGCGGGGCGAATGGATCTGGTCGATCTCGATCGCTACGCCGTGCGGGTGCGGCCCCCGACGGTCACTTCCTACCGGGGCTACACCCTCTACGGCATGGGACTACCCAGCAGCGGCGGCATCACCACCGGAGAAATTTTTCGTATTCTAGAGGGGTTCGACCTGCGTCAGACGGATCGCCCCACTGCCTGGCACCGGGTGATCGAAGCCGAGCGCCTGGCCTTTGCCGATCGCAATGCCTACCTGGGCGACCCCGAGTACGTCGATGTGCCCTTGGCCGGGTTGCAAAGCCCCAAGTTTATTCAAACTCGGCGAATGCTGGTGGCCAATCGCGCCCCCGCTCCGGCCTTTCGGGCCGCCCCCGGCAACCCGCTGCCCTACCAGAGCGACCCCAGCCCCAGCCTGACGGGACTGCCCGCCGTAGTTCAGGTCGACCAGCCGGTCGGCACCTCCACCACTCACCTGGTTACCAGCGACATCCAAGGCAACGCCGTGTCTTACACGCTCACCCTCGAATCGATCGGTGGCTCGGCCATGGTGGTACCGGGCTATGGCTTTATTCTTAACAACGAGCTGACCGACTTTGACCCGACCAGCCCTCACCCCAACGCGCCGGAGCCGGGCAAGCGGCCCCGCAGCAGCATGGCCCCCACCCTGGCCCGCAGCCCCGGGGGCGACCTGCTGGCCTTTGGTTCCCCCGGCGGGTCCACTATCATTACCACCGTGGCCGGTCTGGCCGTCAACCTGATCGACTTTGGCCTGACCTTACCGGAGGCGATCGCGGCTCCCCGCATTTCCCAGCGCAACGGCGGCGTCACCCAGGTCGATGGCGGCTTTGATCAGAGCGCGATCGGCCAGTCGTTAATTGGGCTGGGGCATGTTCTAGAACCTGTGCCCGAAATTGGCGCTGCCGCCGGGCTGATTCTCCGGCCCGACGGCAGTGTGCTGGCGGCGGCGGAACCGACCCGGCGCGGCGGCGGCACAGCGATGGTGGTGAATCGGTAGGACTATGGCGTCACTTTATCGAGCGCCGGGGGCAACTCTTCACCCTGATACTCTCGAGTCGGGGTCGAAAAGCCGCAGGACGCGCCATCGGTATGCACCACCTGGTCTTCCCACGGCAGCCGATAGGAACCATCCACCAGGTCTTTCATGTAGGTGTAAGGGCAGTCCTGAGCCCCCCCTTTCACGGCCACATAACCCCGATGGCCAAACTGGTAGATATTGTTCTCGACCCCCCAGTGTATCCGGGCTTCTCTGACTAAATCTGGGCGTACCTCCGCTGTAATAATTTCGTCGGGGCGGTGGCTGCCCATCACCAGCGGTTCGCCATCGAAGTTGACGATCATGCCCTCGCCCATCGAGTCAAAGGTGCCGTCGCTGCCGCACATACACACTGAGGCCGTCACCATCAGGTTGCAGAAGGCGTTGGCCTGGTTAGTGACGCGCCAGGAGTGGCGAATGGGGGCCGTGTAGCCCGCCGTCCGAATCATGATCTCGGCTCCCTTATAGGCGCATTCCCGCGCCATTTCGGGGAACATGCCGTCGTGGCAAATAATCAGCGCAATCTTGCTGCCGTTGGGGCCTTCGCACACCGGAATGCCCAGGTTGCCGGGTTCCCAGGGCTCCACTGGCACCCACGGGTGCAGCTTGCGGTAGTACAGCGTAATGTCGCCGCTGCTGTTGATGATAATGCCGCTGTTGTAGGGGTAGCCGCCGGGGTTGTACTCCATAATCGAGAAGCAGCCCCAGATGTCATTGTCTACGCAGGCCTGGCGAAAAGCTGCCACCTCAGGCCCATCCAGCCGACACATGATGTCGGGGTTGGTGTCCATCGACAGCCCGTGGAGTGAGTACTCAGGAAAAACGACTAAATCTAGGGTGGGCATGTTACGTCGAGCCTTGGCCACCATCTCCACAATGCGCTGGGTCTGGTTAGCCAAATCTTGGGGAGTGACGACATGGGGCAGCTGAAGCTGCACCATACCCAGTACTACGCCATTGGGAGATTTGTTCAGTCCGCCAAGTCCGCTCATCAGGCCTCTCTCTAGAAACTCAAACGACAGCACTATAATCCCATCTCAGCGCCGCTATGGTGTTAAGCGTCACCCTTTCTCACAGGGCAGGCAGATTGATTAATCAAGTCTGGCTTTCTTCCTGCATGAGAGCGCCTTCGGTCTTCAACTCCTCTTCCTTGTCCTCTGCACTGGAGGGCTGACTGGTGAGCAGGCTTTCCCGCAGGGTCAAGTATTTTTTGCCGTTCTCGGTAAGTTTTAGATGGTGCCCTAACTCACCTTCCTGGGGTAACTGCTCAAGGTCTGTCTCTGCATTAATGAAGCCTAGGGCAATCAACCGTTTTAGATCGTCCCTGAGGTCAGCTGCATCTTGGTAGGCGGTAGATTCTTCATCATTAAGCTGCTGCAAGCGGCTGAGTTCACGGTCGGTGACAAAGCTGGTCAGCAGTAGCTTGAGCGATTCAACGTAGGTTTTTTCAGACCCTTCAATTTCAAAGGGTCCAATCTTGGCCTTTTGAATGTTGTTGCTCGAAAACTTTTCGAGCAGATTGAAAATTGGCCTGTAAAAGAAGAGCAGCGCGATCGCAATGACCAACGGCCAAGACAGTAGAATCGGCCCTAACACCGAAACCCAATCGAAAACAGAGTGGTCACCCACGTAAAATACCTCCGCTGGTACCGAATGTTGCCCCGTTTCGTTAGACTTTCCTTCTCCGTTTGATCAGGCCAACACAGCGCCTTCGGGCGGGCATGGAACCGTGGCCTTGTCGCTGAGCTGGGGCAAAAACTGCCGAATCAGGCCAATAGTAACACCGGGCAGCTCTAGCTGAGGGGTAAAGCCCACATCGTCAAACTGATAGAAAATACGAATGGCGTTGGGATTCATCGCCATCAGGCGGCGGCCTACCTCTGGGCTGGTAAACTCTGAACCCCTGCCCCAAATAATGGCCGTGGGCACCGTCAGTTGAGCAATGTATTTGGACAGGTCAAAACACAGATCGCCCCGCACAAAGGAAAGGGCCGCGTACTCAGCATTGTCTTGCTGAGCTGAGCTGAGGTAAGCCTCCACTATTTCTGGATAGATCCGCTCTGGACGGGCAAATTGACGCTGTTCTAGATAACTGCGAATACCAAAGCTGTTGGCGACCCCCGCCGTGTAGAGCAGCTGGCTTAAAACCGGCAGGCTGGCAAATTGAGCAAACTGGGCAAAGCCACTGTTTCGATAGTCTTGGCCAAACTCAGCTAGCCCAGCCAGGGTCGTAACAATCAGAGACTTAAATAAATCGGGCCGCTCAATCGCCGCCCGCACCGTGAAGGCGGCGGTGAGGGCCGAGGCAATGACGGTGGTGGGGCCGCTACAGGTCTGCTCCATAAACTCGATGATGGTGGCGATGTAGTCTTCGGCTCGATAGTCTTGAGCGGGGTGGTCAGATCGGCCCCAGCCAATTAAGTCAGGGGCCAAGACTCGATACTCTGCCGCAAAGGCCGGGTAAACCTTGGACCATTCGTAGGCCGAAGAACCGCCCCCAAGGCCATGTAGAAATACCAGTGTTTCTCTCTCGTCTGGGGCATTGGAGGCCATCAAGGGGGATCCATGGGAGGTGTAATAAAACATGCGGCCATACTCAGTGGTGATGGTATGGCTGACAAAACCGGGTGGAACAAACATGGGTTACTTACCTGACAAAAGAAATACTAGGTCAATGACCACGCGCGGTGGTTGCGGCGATCGGGTCGTGTGACTCTTCTTTTAAAGAGCGATCGCCCTTCAATACCATCTACAAAATCTTAATGATTAACGCCATCGCTATCATCAATCGATCGATGTAGTTCTGCGGCTCATCGGGCCTATGTCCCCGACGCTGCGATAGATGCAGTACAAAGCGACCATCTGCACCAGGTGATAGCCGACCAGGGGGTCAACAGGCAACAGGGACCGGGGGATGACCAGCACGCTAGCCGCCAACCCAGAGATAACAAGTCCTGCACCCAACCAGAGTGGTTCTGGATTGAGAGCTTGTCTGTTACCCATAGACTGAGCAATCTGAATTAAAAACACAGCGATCAGCGTGCTCAGATAGTCAGCAACGCTAATCGCGAAAGACCATAGACTGACGGCTAGGTCGTTCACCAGAGCCAGTTTTACGATCGCTAAAGCCAGCACCCCCAGGCGCACCCAGCGACGCAGCGGCACCGCCGCCGCCGCGAGGATAGAAAAGCTGGCGATCGCCAGGGCAATTATCATGCCCTGCCAAAGCCAAAGGTGATGCTCTCTGATGAGAACCGCAGAAAACCCGTGGATGGTGCCGCCAAAAGCAGCCGCGCCACCCACGCTACCAAAGGCGATCGCCCAAAGCCGCTCAACCCACCCCCGCCCCAGCAGCAACCCCGCAAAGAGCAGGCACTCCAACGCGATCGCGTAGTCGCTCAGGGTCGTCATTGGTTCTGCCATTGAAGCCAGGGCTGATAGGTCTAGCGTGAGCTAATCCGCCATTTTACTCACAGAACGCTGGTATCTGAGCAACTTAGCTCCAAAGTCAATCGTTCGCTATGCCGACATGGGTACCGTAAACCGTCAGGCGATCGCATTCCAGATCCCCAGTTCCCTTGCAAAGCGTTGGAACCAGACCCGTCGGCTGACTTCGACTATCTAATCTTAATGCTGGTCTAAAAAACCTTTGACCCAAAATTCGTCTACCCACTGCTGAATAATTAGCGTTAGGGGCAGGGCCAGCAGCAGGCCCAGGAAGCCAAAGAATACGGCAAATACTACCTGAGACAGCAGCGTTACCGCTGGCAGCAGTGAAACCTGCTTTTTCATCACCAGCGGCGTCAAAATGTTGCTTTCAATCTGCTGAATCACAATGTAGAGGATAATCACTGCGATCGCCTTCCAGGGTGCCTCTAGCAGGGCGATCGTAGCGGGGGGCAGCACGCTCAAAAACGGGCCGAGGTTGGGAATAAAGGCCAGCAGACCCGCCAACAAACCATTGGCAAACGCGAGGGGAATACCCAAAACCCAGAGGCCGATCATGCTCATGATAGCGATGATCGTCATGTTAAATAGAAT
>JBARVK010000675.1:0-1741 GCA_049646225.1 Nodosilinea sp. | reverse complement strand
GGCCAATAATATTGAGTGGGCTAAAAAATTGGAAGATGCCGGAGTGCATGTGGTCTACGGCATTGTCGGGCTTAAGACCCACACCAAGACGACCCTGGTGGTGCGCGAAGAGGGTAGCGAAATTCGCCGCTACGTGCACATTGGCACCGGCAACTACAACCCCAAAACCTCCAAGCTTTACACCGACCTGGGCCTGTTTAGCTGTCGCGATGACCTGGGGGCCGATCTAACCGATTTGTTTAACTTTCTCACGGGCTACTCGCGGCAGAAGGACTACCGCAAGTTATTGGTTGCGCCGCACACCCTACGCGATCGCACCGAAGCCCTGATTTGTCGTGAGATTGAGCTAGCCAAAGCCGGGAAGCAAGGCAAAATCGTCGCCAAGATGAACTCTCTCGTTGATGCCCACATTATCAAGCTGCTCTATCAGGCCTCCCAAGCCGGAGTTGAAATTGATTTAATTGTGCGCGGTATTTGCTGTCTGCGCCCGGGGATAACCGGGGTGAGCGACAACATTCGCGTGATTAGCGTCATTGGCCAATTTTTAGAGCACTCCCGAATTCTCTGCTTTTACAACGGTGGCCAGCCTGAGTACTATATCGGCAGCGCCGACTGGATGACCCGCAACCTCGATCGCCGGGTGGAAGCCGTGGTGCCCATCGAGGATCCCCGCCTGATCAAAGAGCTCCAGACCATTCTCGATATTTCCCTGGCCGACAACCGCCAGGCATGGGACATGGCTGCTGATGGCACCTTCACCCAGCGCCGCCCCCAGGACGGAGAGGATGAGCGCGGTACCCATGCGGTGCTCAAGGCCCACGCCCTCAAGCGCGATCGCCTGCTGTAGCGTATTCCTCACAGGCATAGCTATGGCCACGTAGGTCACAACAGCATACTGATGCCGTCATTGCTCTGAAAATAGCTTACGCCTGTCATTCCCGCTGCTGCGGGGATGACGGACCACGGCTACATAGCGGGGAATGTCCTCGGAATGATGGCTACGGCTATAAACCCAACAGCGGCCCTGCAGGGGTAAAACCTACGGGGCCGCTGTTGAGATTTAAGGAAGATCGCTCGGGTCTAGATCGCTAATCTATACTACCCAGATCTACCGGGTGCCAGCCCCGGCTCGCCGCGGAGCGCTGCTGCCCCCACTGCGACGGCGAGGCCGCTGTCGGCGAGGCTTGCCGGGAGCCCCAGCCGCCCGCACCGTGGTGGTGTCGGGGGAAAAGGATGGCTCGTAGCCGGGCACGATATCTTGAGTAATCGACTGCTTGAGCATGCGCTCGATGCCCATCAGCAGAGGCAGTTCGTCATCGCTGATCAGCGACACGGCCCGACCTTCGTTTCCTGCTCGACCGGTACGGCCAATGCGGTGCACGTAGTCTTCCGGCACGTTGGGCAACTCAAAATTGACCACGTAGGGCAGCTGATCAATATCAATGCCGCGAGAGGCCACATCGGTGGCTACCAGGACGCGCACTCGACCCTGTTTGAAATCTTTAAGCGCCCGGGCGCGGGCCGCCTGGGTTTTGTTGCCGTGAATGGCGGCGGTTTTGAGGCCGTCTTTGGCCAGTTGCTCGGCCAGGCGGTTGGCCCCATGTTTGGTGCGGGTAAATACCAGCACCTGCTCCCAGTTGTGAAAGCCAATCATGTGCGACAGCAGCTCCCGCTTGCGGTGGCGATCGACGGGGTGCACCACCTGTTCAACCCGATCGGCGGTGGTGTTGCGCTGAGCCAC
>JBARVK010000674.1:0-2568 GCA_049646225.1 Nodosilinea sp. | reverse complement strand
TTTTGCCAACGACGATTACCAATCGCCTAAGCGAGCTGGTCACCGCTGCATTTTGCTAAACCATCCTTAGGGAGGGCCTTTTTGTGCGATAGGCTTGGACAATATTAACTACTACTATCACGTCATCCAGGAGAATCGTTGGCTATTTTTGCGTATCTGCTGGGGCTGGCTACGGGGGGACTGCTGCTGATCTGGCAACAGCGGCGACAGCGTAGTCGCGAACAGCGGCTGATGAAAACCTTACGGACAACCGACTGGCCCACGGCCCTGGGCCAGGTTGAGCAACTGGTTCACACTCAGCCCCAACAGCAGCGCAAGCTGCGATCGCTAGGCACCAGCCGCGATACCCTAGAGCGCATTTTGCAGACGGCTCCGATTGGCTATCTCCAGGTCGATGAAGAAAATCAGCTGATCTGGTGCAATGAGCAGGCCAACCGACTGCTCAAAATGAATCAGCCTCCGGGGCCCGTCCAGCGACGGCGGCTGCTGCTGGAGGTGGCCCGCTCCTACGAACTCGATGCTCTGATTGAGGAAACCCGAGAAAAGGGAATTCACTGCCAGCGAGAGTGGATGCTCTATCAAATTTCCCCCGACCCGCTGCATCCTAAAGAGGAGCCGACCTATCCCCTGCGGGGCTACGCCATTCCCCTTGACAAGGGTGAAGTGGGCGTATTTTTGGAGAACCGACAGGAAGCTGTGCTGCTTGTGCAGCAGCGCGATCGCTGGACATCTGATGTTGCCCACGAGCTCAAAACCCCGCTCACCTCGATTCGGCTTGTAGCCGAAACCCTCCAGTCTCGGGTAGACGATAGCCAGCGGCGCTGGCTCGATCGTCTGATTAACGAAACCATTCGGCTCAGCAACTTAGTCGAAGATCTGCTTAATCTCAGTCGGCTCCAGGGCAATCAGTTTGAGGGGCTTAGCGTAGAGCCGGTCGATCTGCCCCAGTTAATCCAGCGGGCCTGGGTCAGTCTAGAACCTCTCGCCCAGGTCAAAGGATTAACCCTAAGCTACAGCGGCCCCCCAAATTGTTTAGTTAACCTCGACGAAACTCTGTTTTATCGGGTGCTGCTCAACCTGATTGACAACGCCATCAAGCATAGCCCTAGCGGTGCCAGTGTCTTTGTGCACTTAATGCCGCCCAACGCAGAGGGCAGGGCCAGCGACCTTCAGGCCAACACCGTCACCCTTGAGGTTATGGATATGGGATCGGGCTTTAGCGCCAAAGACCTGCCCTACATTTTCGATCGCTTTTACCGAGCCGACCCATCGCGCAGCCGCAGCGATTCGCTGGCTGATCTCCCCCCGGTCGCCCCTGGGGTCGCTACCGAAGTGAACCGAGGAACCGGCCTAGGCTTGGCGATTGTAAGTCAAATCGTCGAAGCCCATCAGGGCACAATTACCGCAGCCAACCATCCCGATCTAGGAGGTGGTTGGCTGCGGTTGCAGCTGCCAGCCACCTCCTAGATCAACTAATTCAGCACGAGTTAACCCAACCAACATCAAACTCTGGAGCGGAAAAACTGAGAATTTATACTCAGGCTACCTCAAGGTCTGTCATATTTGTTAGGTTGGTTACCTAACCCTGCTGGGTCATTCATAGCCCTACTCATCACGCCATGGCAGAGCGTCTACAAAAGATTTTGTCTCAGTACGGCCTGGCCTCCCGACGGCAGGCCGAACAGATGATTGAGTCTGGGCAAGTGCGGGTGAATGGAGCGATCGCCCATCTTGGGCAGCGGGCTGACCCCAGCTGCGATCGTATTGAAGTCAACCAGCAACCGCTCCAGGCCCAGCATCGCCCTACCCAGCACTATCTGCTACTGCACAAGCCCCTCGGCATGGTGTCTACCTGTGCCGACCCCCAGGGGCGGCCCACCGTGTTGAGTGTTTTACCCCCTGACCTCCAACCTTTAGGCATTCATCCGGTCGGACGGCTCGACGCCTATACCACCGGGGCGCTGCTGCTCACCAACGATGGTGACTTTACTTTTCGGCTCACCCACCCTCGCCACGATATCCCTAAAACCTATCGCGTTCGGGTAGAAGGGCCAGTGCGACCCGAGGCTCTTGAGACGTGGCGACAGGGCATTTGGCTAGACCATCGGCCCACTCGCCCAGCCCAGGTCAACGTCATCGCTCAAGGGCAAAACCAGACGCTGCTCGAAGTCGTACTGCAAGAAGGCCGCAACCGCCAAATTCGTCGGGTAGCCCAGGCCCTAGGCTATCGGGTGCTAGACTTACACCGAACTGCAGTCGGCTCTGTGTCATTGGGCAACCTCAGGGTGGGGACCTATAGGGCTTTATCATCTGCCGAAATTAAGGCATTATTGGCAGAGTCATCGGCTCAATCAGCCCCCCCTGCCAATCTACCTCCTCCATCAGTAAGCCATTCATCGTCTTGAGCTAGATTTTCCCTGTATGAAGACAAAAGAGTTGGTTGATCCTAGTGCCGTTTATCGAGAGCAGCTTGTCGAGCTGGGTACCTTGTTGCAGGCCGCTCGTCAGCAGCAGGGCAAAACCCTAGAAGCCGTGGCTGAAACAACCCTGATTCGCCCTAGCCTGATT